>JBIIFW010000052.1:0-11016 GCA_044236985.1 Bradymonadia bacterium
GCGTGGCGGGTTCGACCGGCTGCAGCGCCGGCACGGTGTCGGCGCCCAGCCGGTAGATGAGTCCCTTGTCGAGCGCGGGGGTGAGCACGGAGCCACCGACGCCCCAGACAGTGCCGGCGTTGTCGCCCCAGAGCGCGTGGATGGACTCGGGCGCGGCGCCATCGGGGCGGGCCATGCGGGTCCAGGCGCCGGGTCGTCCACGGAAGAGGGCGCCGTCCTGACCGGCGAGGAAGGCCTCGCCCGATTCGCTCACCCAGAGGCCCTGCAGGAGGGGCGCATCGGTGGGGCCGACGCTCTGGCCGCTGCCGTCGATAACGGTGCCGAGCGCGCCCACTGCGTAGACGCTGTCAGCGTTGCCGGCGACGGTGAAGTAGGTCTCTCGGGTGGGCGTCGTGATCGTGGACCAGGCTGTGCCGTCGAAGTGGAGGAACATGCCGTAACTGCCGACTATGTAGACGTCGTTTGCCGATCGGCCCCAGACTTTGAAGAAGGCGGGGAGGTCGCCGCTTGGGGTGAGCGGGATGTTGTCGGGCAGGTCGAGGTTGGTCCAGGCGGTTCCGTCGTAGTGCCAGATGAAGCCGTAACGTCCTGCGCGTCCTCCGACGGCCCAGATGTCGTCGGGCGCAGAGGCCCAGAGGCCGAAGACGGTGTCGGCGGCGCGGCCTGGTGTCTGGTGGCGACGGAACGAGTCGCCGTCCCACTCGAGGATGGTTGCGCCTGCGCCTGCGAGAAAGACCTGGTTGGGGTCGAGCGCCTGTACCCACCAGAGGTCGTAGCGCTGTCCGCTGCTGAGCCGCTCCCAGGTGGTGCCGTTGAAGCGGGCAACCATGCCGCCGGCGCCAGCATCCGAACCCACGAGCCAGACATCATCCGGTGCCGTTCCGCTGACCGAGAGCACGGCGCTCTCGAGGTCCTGTGCCGCGGTGGTCCAGTTGGAGGCCTCCTGCTTTGCTGGGGCATCGTCGTCGCAGCCTGCGAAGGCGAAGAGGGCGAGCAGGAGGGCGGCGGAGAGGCGGAGGGTGGCGCGCATGGTTTCCTCGCAGTGCAGATGTGTTCGCTGCGTTCGAGGAGTTAGGCGATGTCGCAGTTGGGTGCAAAGAGCGCAGACCGTGCGAGCGAGCACCCAACCGTTTCCGGTCCTGGCTGCTAGCGCAGGAAGAGGACCGTGTTGGTTCTTCCGCGGGCGCCGTCGCCTCCGGCACCGGTGGCAGTGTTGATTGAGTTGCCGCCATCGCCGCCTGACCCAGCGGTGACAGTCGTCTCGCTGAGCAGGAAGGTGTTCACATCGGCGTAGATATCGGTGCCTGCGGAGGTCCCCCAGGCGAAGATGTCGATCGAGTTTCCACCGCAGCCACCGCCACCGCCACCGCCATGGCCGCCGCGGCTGCCGTTGCCTCCGGAGGCTCCGCCAAAGATGCAGTAGAGCGGGCCGTTGTATGCGGCGATAGCGCCGCCGGCTCCTGCTGCACCGCCATCGCCGCCCGCGCCGCCCGCGCCCCCGGTTCCGCCGTCGCCGGCGCGCCCGCGCGCAAGGGCGTTGCCGAAGATTTGGGGCAGCCCTGCCGTCTCGCCGGCCGACCAGTAGAGGAAGATGCCAAACGAACCGCCGCCGCCGGAGCCAGCATACCCAGCCTCGGCGCCGCATCCGCCGGAACCTCCGCCGCCGCCCGAGCCAGAGATATCGGAGCTACTGGAGCCGTTGAGCTTCTGGCCGCTACCGGCGCCTCCGCCTCCGCCACCCTTGCCATGGTTGCCATGCAGGCCCTGCGCGCCCGCGCCGGCCCGCCACTCGCCATCGACGATGGAGCCGCGCGAGACCGAGCAGGCAGCGCCACCGTCACCGTTGTTCGCCGCAGAGGCGTTGGCACCCGGGGTTCCTGTCTCCGGCTGGGAGGCGGTCGGGTTGCAGCCGCCCGTCGTGTCGTACAGGTGGCCCCAACCGCCCGCGCCGCCTGCGCCGCCGCCGTTGGCGCCGCCCGTGCCCGTGCCCTCTTGCTGGTTCACGTTGGGGCAGACGGAGCCACCACCGTTGCCGCCGGAGACCGCCGTGAAGGTGTCGGGCACTGCAGCCGAAAAGGTCGCGGGATCCTGGCAGGAGAGGCCGCCGCCGGAGCCGCCGGCCTGCATGGCCGAACCGCGGGGCGCGCAGCTGTTCACGGCGTAGGTCGCGCGCCCCACTGCACCCGTAGCGCCCGCTGCGCCGTTCTGGCCGGAACTACCGTTGACGGCGTCAGCAGCATTGCCGCCGAAGATGCGGTTGTCGGTGATGATGAGCGATGGGCCGGAATCGCGAATGTAGATGACGTAGGCGTTTGCGGCAGGGGTCGTCGGGGACTGACCGTAGAGCAGGAAACCGCGGACGGTGGTCGGCTGAACGATGCGATCGGCAATGAGTGTCTTCGCGTCACCTTCGGAGGAGACACCGCGAATGGCGGTGCCGGTCGTGAAGGGTTGGAAGCTCCAGGTTCCAGCGCGGTGGCCGCCGAAGAGGGAGATGCCGTCGACCAGCGTCACGGTCTCTTCGTAGGCTCCATCCTCGACGCGGACCTTGGTCCGTCCGAGCGTTGCCGCACGTCCGATACCGTAGCCGATGGAGCGGCAGGGGAAGCGTCCCCGTTCTGTCGCGGAGGGGCCAAGACCACAACCTACGGCATCGGCCGCAAGCGGATCGGTCTGCGACACGTAAACGGCTTGGGAGTCGAGTTCGAACTCGCAGCCGTCGATGGTGTTGGCGTTGAGGTCGAAGAAGCCCGGGTCGCAGAACATCTCGCAGGTGCGATCACCAATTGCGAGGCTACAGAGGCCATAGGCGTTCGGACGGTCGAGGATGCTGGTGCAGTCGGTGAAGCAGTTGCCGCAGGCTGTGTCGGCCGCATACTCGTCGCCCGCTTTGAAGTCTTCGTCGACGCTGCCATCGCAGTCGTCGTCCTCGTAGTTGCAGGAGTCGGTCGCGGCAGGGTCTGCAGCGACTGCGTTGCAGAGGGGCTCGCCGGTTCGGTCGAGCGGATTGCAGATGGCGACACCGGCCCGCCGGCAGGCTCCGATGCCGGTGAAACAGCTTCCGCCGACGCCGCTGAAGAGCTCGTCCACCTCGTTGTCGCAGTCGTTGTCGAGTCCGTCGCAGAGCTCCGCCTGTTCGCCGACAGCGGTCGTTGCCTCGCAAGCGACGCGGCCCGCTTCGCAGCGTGAGCCACCAATGGCGCAAACACCCGGCAGCCCTGTGGAGCAGGGCAGTCCGGCGATCGCAGTGTCGTTGTCGACCGTACCGTCGCAGTCATTGTCGAGTCCGTCGCAGAACTCCTCGCCCGCGGCCTGCGCCGGCACGCAGAGCGGGACACCTCCTTCGCAGAACCTGCGTCCTGCACCGCAGATGCCCAGCAGCCCCGTGTCGCAGTTCTCGCCGTCGCCGAGCGTGTTCTCGTCGGTGAGCCCGTCGCAGTCGTTGTCGATGGCGTCGCAGAGTTCGTCGTTGCCGGGGTGGATGTCGGGGCTGGTCTCGTCGCAGTCTGCGCCAGCGCAGGCCGGTCCGATACCGTAGTTGTCGCCGTCAGGGTCGAGGCAGAGTGTGGAGGGCACGCAGACGCGGGCCACGTCGCCGCCGCTGTTGGCGAGGAGCACGCAGTCGAAGTCCTCGCCCCCACAGTTCGATTCGTCCAGGCAGAAGTTGGAGCAGTATCCGACTGCGCCATCGTCGAGGAAGAAGCAGAGGTTGGAGGCGCAGTCTCCGCTCTCCTCGCAGGCCTCTCCGAGGTTCGCGCCATCTGGGTTGGCGGTGTCTGTCGACGTGGAGTCCTCGGTCATGGTGTCGTTGGCCGACTCCTCACCGCTGTCGATTGCGGTTGTGTCGCCGGCATCGGCACCCGAAGTCGCGGTGTCTGCCGTGGCCTCATCGACCGCCGTGGCGCTGTCGCTCGCGGCAGTACAGGCAGTGGTGAGAAACAGGCTCACCAAGAGCAGGTGGCGGGAGCGAAGCAGCACAGACCTCAGCATGACGGACCTCCAGCAGATGGCAGCCTTGCGAAGATGCGCCCAACGGGTGCCACTCTGCAAGGGCAAACAACGCGGTGCGTCAGACGGTTGCTCACATCCCCAGCATCCAGCCCTCGAGGCTCAGGATAGACGGGTCGAGCGGGCCGCTCTCCGCGCGCCGCCCCGTCGCGACTGCGACCATGCCGAACAGGCCGATGGTGGCATCGAAGGGGTCTTCCCCATCGGCATCCGGGCCGAAGCCATCGAGGAGACGCGCGCGAAGGTCTTCATCGAGGAGGAGGCCGTGTTCGTCGGCATGGCGGAGCAGCGTCGCGCCAACGGTCGCACGGTCATGCTGTTTGCGCTTGCTCCAGCCGCGTCCCGGCGGCGTGATACCGAGGTGGGTGCCAGCCTCGGCCGGGTAGGTCTCGCAGAGGGTAATCGGGGTGTGTGCACGGAGCTGTTCGAGGGTGCCTTCGAAGGGCCAGAGCGCAGCCTCGGGAGCATCGCCCGAGAGCGCGGGGACGATGAGGTCGCGCCAGGCGATGATGGCCCCTTTGCCAACCTGCTTTGCGCCAAGCGTCCAGAAGAGCGTGGAGGCAGCGCCCCGCGTCTCGGAGGGGCGGTCGCACCGTCGCAGGAGGTCGCTCATGGCGTTCACGCCGAGCCCTTCAAGCAGGTGAGCCTGGCGCCGTCCGCCAGGGTTGTTGGGGTAGAAGGGGCGGTGAAGCGAGATCTCGCTGGCGCTGGTTGCGACGTCGAAAAACCGGGCCCAATCGCCGCAGCCAAGCCGCCGCAGCCATGGGGTGAACGCCGCGATGCCGGCGGCTGCGGCGTAGGCCTCGGGGATACCGATTTGCAGGTCGAAGCCGGCGAGCCACCGGGCCGCTGGGTCGGCAGGGCGGTTGCGCGCAAGGAAGGTCGAGACCTCGCCCAACTGTTCGGGCCCGCAGAGCCGGTAGCTGCCGCCTTCGCTGCGGGCTGTGGCGAACCAACGCTTCTTCGGGTTGCTGCCCCAGTCTGCATGGGTGATGAGCTGGTAGTGATGCATCCGGGCGGCTCGTTGTGCGGAGTGTCGCTGGTGTGGAAGAGGTTGCGCTCTCGGACGGCTGGTAGCAGGGTGACAACGGAGGCGTCACGGGATTGTCGGGGAGGAACAGATGGCAGAGCAGTCGCCGAGGTTGGAGGCAGTGCAAGGGCTTGCAAAGCGGGCGGGCGTGGAGGTGGTGCGGAAGGCGCTGCAGCTCTTCTACGTGCTCCGGCGACCGGAGACGCCGGTGTGGGCCAAACGGACGGTCATCGGTGCACTCGCCTATCTGGTGCTGCCGCTCGATGCGCTACCGGACCTGCTGCCGTTGGTTGGCTTCACCGACGATCTCGCCGTCATTACCGCCGCGCTGAGCACGGTGGCCTTCTACGTGAACGACGATGTTCGGGCCTCGGCCAACGCGAAGGTAGAGGCCTGGTTCGGCAAGGGTTCCGACCCCGCCGCCTAGCGGAGCAGTTTGTAGGCATACTGGACGGCAGCGACCGCGATCATCGAGCCCATCAGGAGCTTGTCTGCGCGCGGGCTGTTGAACCAGCTCGTCGCAGTCTCTGGCCTGGCCAGCGTCACGATGCGGCGCAGCACGATGAGCATGACGAAGTAGCCAAGCAGGTTGAAGTCCGCTGCGGCGGCGAAGCGACCGTGAAGGATAGCGAAGACGGCGCGCGTCGTACCACAGCCGGGGCAGTCGCTGCCCGTGATGGCATGGTAGAAGCAGAGCGGAACATGGGGCAGCGCCGGCATGAGCGCAAAGGCGACGAGACCGGCGATCAGGAGCGCAAGCTCGAGCTTTCGTGGAATCAGAACCAGTCCCATCGTCCGATTGAACCCTGCCGCTTGAGGCGGCTGGTGAGGGTCGCGCAGTCCACGGCCCAGATGACCCAGAGTATCCAGAAGAAGGCGGTGTCGCCGAGTGCGGCCTTCTTCTCTGCCAAGATGGCGGCGTAGCTGACAATGAAGATGAGAACCGACTTGAGGTGCTGCCCTAGGATGAAGTGGCCGAAGCCGGGGATCATGCAGCAGAAGACAGACCAGAGGCCCATGTAGGTTGGGTCGGGTCCAGGCGGATCGAGGATGATGCGGTCAGACATGGGCTCCGGAAGGCGGCGCTAGAAGAACTCCCACTGGCCCACCGAGCGCCCCTGCTGGAGCTTGGAGGCGATGGCGTAGGCGTCCATGCCGACGACGATCCAGAGGATTGGTACTGCGAAGCCGACGGATACGCCGGCAATCAAGTAGCTGAACACGAATATCGTGGCGCCCTTGGCGTGCTGGCCGAGCATGAACTGCCCGAGCCCCATGATGCAGCAAATGTTCCAGAGTACCGCCGAAATCGGTGAAGTTGTCGATGCGCTCGGGTGAATCTGTTCAGACAAGGCTCCCTCCAGATCAGCTCATGGGCGGCTGTAACGCGACGGCGCCGCAGCCATTGTCAGCAGAGGCTACTCCAGTTTCGCCCGCGCGAGGAGTGAATCTTCACGACCGCCAGCCACGCTCCACCGAGAGCGCTTCGATGCGGCCACGGATCTCGTCCCGCGCCACGCGGAAGTGGGAGAGTCTCTCCTCGTGGGTCAGCTCCTCGTGTTTGCGGTCGGGGTCCTGGAGCGGCCAGTGGAGGCGCTCCGCCTCGCCGAGGAAGAGGGGGCAGACCTCTTCGGCGCAGAGGGTGATGACGAGGTCGACGGTGGCCGGGTCGATGTCGTTGACCGACTTGGAGGCCTGGTCGCTGAGCGAGAACCCGAGCTCCGCCATGGCCTCGATGGCGAGTGGATTGACGCGCGTCGGCGCCGAGCCGGCAGACTGGACGCGGGCCTGTGTGAGGAGCTGGCGCGCGAGCCCCTCTGCCATCTGGGAGCGGGCCGAGTTTGCGACGCAGAGGAAGAGGAGGGAGGGTTGGGACATGGGGGAATGGAGCATGGGTTCGGCGGGGTTGGTGTCGGCGTGGTTGCGTTCGGCTGTGAGAAGTAGCAGAGGTTCGTCGCGATCGGATAACAGAATTGAGGGCTGGCGATGGGAGAGTGGGAGCAGTTTGACGGGGGTCTCTTCGACCCCGCCTTGGAGGGGGGAAGGGCAGCCGCAAGCATCCGTTTCCGCTCCGGTTGTGTGGAGGCCCGCGTTGCTTCGGGCGCCTCGTTTGAACTGCCCTACGCGGGGCTTCGAATCGAGCTCGGCGGTCACTCCGGTCGCGTGGTGTTTCTGCGGGGCGCGGCCGAGGGACGGGTCATCTTCTCGGAGGCCAAGGGCTTCCTTGAAGCTGTCCGTGAGCGTGGCGGCACAACCGTCGAGGCGGCCCACGCGGCAGTCGTTTCGGGCGTTGAACGTCAGCGGCGACGTGGGCGCGGGATTTGGCTTGTCGTTGCGCTGGTGCTGGCGGGCCTCGCCTGGTTGATCCCGCTCGGCCTCCGGGCCGGGGTGGACAGCGCGGTGGCGTCGCTGCCCAAGTCGGTCGATACCCAGCTTGGCGACCTCGCCGCGATGGAGATCAGCAGGACGGGGCCGGCGGTCGACGACCCGCGGGCTGTCGCCTTCGCGCAGGAGGTTGTCGACAAGCTGGTTGCGGCGCTGCCGCCGGAGGAGCAGGAGTATGCCTTCAAGATCACGGTGGTGGAGAACCCGCAGGTGAACGCCTTCGCACTGCCGGGTGGCCGCATGGCGCTGCTCTCGGGGCTTCTCAAACGGGCCGACAGCGCAGACATGGTCGCAGCGGTGCTGGCACATGAGATCTCCCATGTGACGGGGCGGCACGGCCTGCGTCACATGGCCCGCTCGCTCGGTGTGATCGCCGGCCTGCAGCTGCTCATCGGCGATGTCTCGGGCATCATTGCGATCCTGGCGCAGGGCGCGACGCTGGCTGTCATCACCAACTACAGCCGTGACCACGAGTCCGAGGCCGATGCAGCGGGGCTCAAGCTGCTGGCCAAGGCGGGGTTCGACCCGGCCGCGATGCCGGCCTTCTTCGCGAAGCTGAAGTCGCTCGATTCCTCCGAGATCCCCAAAGGGCTGGAGTGGATCTCCACCCACCCGGACCACGACAGCCGCATCGCTGCATTGCAGGCGTTGCTTCCGTCGGCGGAGCGTGGCAAAGCGGCTGTGCTCAAAAACAGTTTTGCCGAGGCCAAGGCCGCGGTGAAGGGTGACTAGTCTTTGCGCATCGACCATCTCCCTTCGGAGTGAGACATGGAAGTAGAAGTCTGTAACCGCCCCGCCTTTGCCCACCTACGGGCGAAGCTCTCGCCGGGCGAGGTCATCATCGCAGAGTCGGGGGCAATGGCCTCCATGACCTCGAACACCAACCTTCACGCGACCTGGAACGGGGGCTTCTTTACCGCTCTGATCCGCAAGTTTTTCGGCGGCGAGAGCCTGTTCGTGAACGAGGTCTCGTCGACCTCCGGAACGGCGGAGGTCATGCTGACGCAGGCGACGCCCGGCGACATGGTCGCCATCGCGCTCAACGGCACCGAAATGTTCCTGGAGAGCGGCGCGTTTGTGGCCTGCACACCCGGCGTGACGATGGGCGTGGGCTTCGCCGGCTTCGCCTCCATCTTCGGCGGCGAGGGTTTCTTCCGGCTCAAGGTCGGCGGACATGGCACCGTCTGGATTGGCGGCTACGGCGCGATCGTGGAGCGCGAGTTGACCTCGGAGCTGACAATCGATTCGGGCCACCTCATCGCCTACGAGACCACGGTCTCGCTTTCGGGTGGTCTTGCCGGCGGCCTCGTCTCCTCCTTTCTGAGCAAGGAAGGGCTGGTGATGCGGGCGCGCGGCCCGGGCCGCGTCTACCTGCAGACGCGGAGCCTCGACGGCCTCGCGACCTGGACCAACCGCTTCCTCTTTTAAGTCGCCCGTCCCGCAGGAGGGAGCATGCAGATTGAATTGTTGTGCAGGACGGCCTCGACCGTCGCGAAGGTTACGCTGGGCGCCGGTGAGTCGGTGACCTGTGAAGTAGGCTCGATGGTGGCGATGTCGCCGCAGGTGGTCGTAGAGACAACCTCCAAGAGCCGCGGCGGCGGTATGATGGCGGGCATTCGCCGTGCCTTCTCCGGCGAGAGCTTCTTCCTCAACCACTTCACGAGCAGGGTCGAAGGTGGCGCCGTCTATATCGCCCCGACGCAGCTCGCCGACGTCTACCACCATTCCCTCCGCGGCGGTTCGGTGGTGGTGCAGGGGAGCAGCTGGCTCGCCTCGAGCGCCGGCATCGAGATCGATACCACCTTCGCGGGGATCGGCAACGCGCTCTTCAGCGGTGAGTCGATGTTCTGGGTCAAGTGCTCGGGAACGGGCGACCTGCTCTTCAACAGCTTCGGGGCCATCTACCCCGTCGATGTTGACGGCTCCTATGTGGTCGATACCGGCCACATCGTCGCCTTCGAAGAGACGCTCTCCTTTCAGATGGCGAAGGCCTCGACCAGCCTCATCGGCAGCTTCCTCGGCGGTGAGGGTCTCGTTTGCCGGTTCAATGGTCGTGGCCGCATCTGGGTGCAGTCGCACCAGCCCGACGCATTCGGTCGCACCGTCGGCCCCCTCTTGCTTCCTCGCGACTGATCGGGCTTCGGAGAACAACCATGTCGAATCTACTTGTTTCGCGCATCGATGAGCGCCCCGATTTCCCGCTGCTTCGGGTGGCGTTGGAGCCTGGCCAGAAGGTCTTTGCAGAGCCTGGCGCGATGGTGACGATGACCTCCGGCGTGAAGCTGAGCGCCGGCCTCCGCGGCGGCATCGGCGCGACAATCGGGCGTGCGTTCGGTGGCGAGAGCCTCATCATGTCCACCTACGCTGCGACCGAGTCCGGCGAGGTCACCTTCGCGCCGCCGTCGCTCGGCGACATCCAACATCTGCGGCTCGATGGCTCCGGAACGGTGCTGGTGCAGCGCGGCGCCTTCCTCGCGCACGGCGAAGGTGTCGAGGTCTCCGCGAGCTGGCAGGGCGCTCGCGGCTTCTTCAGCGGGCAGGGGCTGGTGATGCTCAAGGCGAGCGGCCGCGGCGACCTCTTCTTCAACAGCTTCGGGGCGCTCATCCCGCTCGATGTTGCGGCCGAGGGGCTCATCGTCGACACGGGCTTCATTGTCGCCTTTGAAGACACCGTGGACTACCAGATCCGCAGTCTGCCGACCGCCCGCGCCGGCCTCTTCTCGAAGCTCAAGACCTTCTTCATGGGCGGCGAAGCGATCGTCTGCGAATTCTCGGGCCGCGGACGGGTCTGGATCCAGGCGCGGCAGCTCGGGAGCTATCTGAGCTGGGTTCACCCCTACCGGCCGGTCAAGCAGCGCTCGAGCGACGACTAGCGCCGGCTCAGCTCGGAGATGCGGAGCCGGAGTTTGTCGGAGGCCGGCCAGTCCTCGAGCGACTCCCACTGACGCGCGGCGATGTCGAGCGCCACGACAGCCTCATCGATGCGTCCCGCGGCAACCTGCAGCTCTCCTGCGAGCGCTGCGAAGGTGGCGAGGTCGGCATCTACCTGGTGCGACGTCCGCAGCGACTCCTGCAGCAGGTGGAGATAGTGCTGCCAACCGATGCGGTCGCCGTGCTGCGCGAGGCAGGGCAGGAGCGCAGCGTAGATGAAGATGAGGAAGGCGAACTGGCCCTGCGCGCGCACCTGCTTCTCGAGCGCTTCGAGCAGCTCGCGGGCGCTGTCGAACTCCTCCTGAAGGATGGAGGTCATGGCGAGGTTGATCCGGGTCAGGACGACGCTCTTCACGCCGATGCTGGTCTGGATCTCGAGTGCTTCGACGTAGTGCTGACGGGCGAGTTCGTAGTCTCGGCGGTAGCGCGCCACCTCTGCGAGGCCGTTGTAGCACTGGGCAAGTTCGTTGCGGATGCCGAGGTCGCGGAAGGTGGCCATCGCCTCGGTGTAGGTCTCTTCGGAGCGCCGGAAGTTACGCTGCGCTCGGTGGAGGTGGCCGAGTCCGAGCAGGCATCGAGCGACACCGGCGCAGTCGCCGAGATCGAGGAAGATGGCGCGGGCCCGCTCATAGTTTCCAAGCGCCTCCGCGATGGCGCCGCGC
>JBIIFW010000381.1:0-2964 GCA_044236985.1 Bradymonadia bacterium
CCGGACCAGCTCTGACGACCAGCTCGCCGCCTGGATGGCGGTGCGGGCCGTCGGCAGTGCCTCGGTGGAGCGCTACCTCGACATCGGCTGCGGCATCGGCTCGGTGCTGCTGCTCACCGGTGCCACACTGCGACCCGCGCGCTCGCTCGGCGTGGAGGCGCAGCGGCAGAGCGCACGCATGGCGCATCAGAGCGTTGTCGAGCTGCCCGATGCGCCGCCGATTCGGCTGGTTCATGGCGACCTGCGCGAGCTCACGGCGGAGCAGGTGGGGAGCTTCGAACTCATCACAGGCTCGCCGCCCTACTTTCCTGTGGGGACGGGTGTTCCTTCGCCCGACCCGCAGCGGGAGGCCTGCCGGTTTGAGCTCCGCGGTGGCGTGGAGGGCTACTGCGATGCGGCCGGCCGTCTGCTGACGCCGGAGGGTCGCCTCTGTCTGGTCTTCCAGACGGTCTGGACGGCGCGCGTTCATGAGGCCGCTCGGTCGGCCGGTCTTCGGCTGGTGGAGCAGGTGGATGTGCGGACGCGGCGCGACCGGATGGAGCCCTTCTTGAGCGGCTACACCTTTGCGCGGGGTGAGTGGCAGCCGCCGGCTGCTCCGCAGGAGCTGGCTGTTCGCGACGCGTCGGGCCTTGTCACAGCGGACTGGAACGGCCTCCGCGCGGAGCTCGGCCTGGTCTAGTTCCGCCTAGCGCTTGGTGGTCGCCGCGAGCTTTGCGAGGCCGCGCTCGAAGTCGGCGCCGACGGTCTTGTCCATGTTGACGAAGAGGGTGAAGAGCTTGGTGATGAAGGGCGAGGGGCCCGACATGGTCCAGGTGACCCGGGTGCCGTCACCCTCTGGCGTGAGGGTGAAGAGGATCTGGTTGTGGGCCTCAAAGGGCTTGGTGAAGTCGAGCTGGATGGTGGCGCTCTTGCCTGGTTCGGCAGCGGTCAGCGTCATCTTGCCTGCACCGGCCTTGCCATCGCCAACCCAGGTGAAGTTGCTGCCGATTGCGCCCTGCATGCCGCCGTAGGTGTGCTGCATGTTGGGGTCATACTCCTCCCAGGGAGACCACTCCTTCCAGCTCGGAAAGTTGACGATGCGTTCAAAGACGGCCGCAGGCGACGCCGGCACGAGGCCCGAGCGCTCGACCTTGAAGGAGTCGGGCTTCTGCGACGCGACCGCGCCGAGCGCGATGAGGATGAGGAGAAGAACGAAGAGTGCTTTGAGGAGCATGGCGTGGCCGCGGGCGACAGGGAGGCCGCCGCTCTAGCGGGTCGGCAACACGATGCGAGGTTCTGGTGCAGATCGGCTCCGTCGCGTTGCGTCACACGCCTCCATTGTCACGCAAAGTTTGTGGGATTAGCGGGCAGGCGCCGGCAGCAGTCCGGTCACCTTGGGAGCCCGTTATGAAGTTTGATCCAGCCCGCGAGATTCAGGAGTTCCTCACCTTCGGCGAGTTCGGCGATGTGAACGCCTCTATCTGTGACTCTTCGACCTACACCTTCCTCTCCGTCGCCCGGATGGAGGAGGTCTTTGAGCATGAGATCGAGGGCTGCTTCCTCTACTCGCGCCACTGGAACCCGACGAACAAGGCGCTGGCCGGCGCGCTGGCCCGTATGGAGGGCGGAGAGTCGGCGCAGGTGATGGCCTCGGGCATGGCGGCGATCACGACGACGCTCATGCAGCTCTGCTCTGCGGGCGACGAGATTGTCTCGAGCCGCACCATCTACGGCGGCACCTATGCGCTGCTCGCCAACCTGCTTCCCCGCTTCGGCATTCGCACCCGGTTTGTGGACATTAGCGACCACGCGGCCGTCGCGGCGGCCATCGGCCCCAACACCAAGGTGGTCTACTGCGAGAGCATGAGCAACCCGCTGCTCGAGGTCGCAGACATCCCCAAGCTCGCCGCGCTGGCCCACGCCGCCGGCGCAAAGCTGGTGGTCGACAACACCTTCAGCCCGCTCATCCTCTCGCCGCTCCGGCTCGGCGCCGACGTTGTGGTGCACAGCCTGACCAAGTTCATCAACGGTACGAGCGACTGCGTGGCCGGCTGCGTGGTCTCGTCGGCCGCCTTTGTGAATGCGCTGGGCGACATCAACGCGGGCCCCAGCATGCTCTTTGGCCCCGTGCTCGACAGCATCCGCGCTGCCAGCATTCTGAAGAACCTGCACAGCCTGCCGGTGCGCATGTCGAAGCACAGCGCCAACGCCACCTATCTGGCGAGCCGTTTCGCCGAGCGGGGTCTGCGGGTTCATAATCCGGGGCTGCCGGCCCACCCGCACCACGCGCTGCTGGAGTCGATGATGAACCCCGGCTTTGGCCACGGCGGCGTGGTGACGATGGATGCCGGCGACAAGAAGACCGCTGGCCGCCTGATGCAGCGGATGCAGGAGGAGAAGGTGGGCTACCTCGCCGTCAGCCTCGGCTACTTCAAGACGCTCTTCAGTGCGCCGAGCCACAGCACCTCGTCGGAGATCCCGGTGGAGGACCGCGAAAAGATGGGCATGGGCGACGGCCTCATCCGCTTCTCGGTGGGTCTGGACAGCGACATGGCCTATACGTGGTCGACGATCGCGCGGGTGCTCGATGAGGTGGGGCTGTAGGCGGCGCGGGGCCATAAGGTGACAGCGGCGCGGGGAGCGGGTAGGTGGGCGCCCTAGACCTCTTTGTGGGCGCTCCAGACCTCTTTGAGAGGCGTCCCGGACCTCGTTTTTGTGTGTGTCATGCCTGAGATTCGCATCGGTTGCAGCCCCGTTCCGCCCCACCGTCGCAGCTACTTCGACCGGTTCTCCTTTGGTGAGATCTCGCAGACCTGGATGGACCCTGTCCGTCCACAGCGGCTGCGGTCGATGCGGAAGCTGATGAAGCCCGATTTTGAGCTGGTGGTGACGGCTTGGCGTTGGCTCACGCAGGACCCGCTCGATGAGCGTGGCGCTGCCCCGCTCGGCCTCAACAAGGCGCACACGGGCATGCTGCAGGTGACC
>JBIIFW010000053.1:0-10999 GCA_044236985.1 Bradymonadia bacterium
GCCATCGCCTCGGTGTAGGTCTCTTCGGAGCGCCGGAAGTTGCGCTGCGCTCGGTGGAGGTGGCCGAGTCCGAGCAGGCATCGAGCGACACCGGCGCAGTCGCCGAGATCGAGGAAGATGGCGCGGGCCCGCTCATAGTTTCCAAGCGCCTCCGCGATGGCGCCGCGCATGCGGTGAAAGATGGCGATGGCCAGGAAGGAGCGCGCTGTCCGTGGCCCGTCGCCCGCGCGCTGGCAGGCCCGCAGCGCCTGCTGCGCATACTGCGAGGCGGCGGCTGTATCGCCGAGCTGGCGCTGCACATGAGACATGAGCAGCAGCGCCCGTCCGCGCAGGTGGGCTGCGTCGGGCATCGAGGTCGCCTGCAGGCCCCGCTCTGCCCACTCCGCGGCGCTGTGGAAGTCCCACTGGATGCGGAAGGCATCTGCGCGGATGAGCTGCTCCTCGGCGAACCTCGGGTCGTCGTCGGGCGCGCCTGCCTCACGGAGCAGCCTGGCGCGCTCTCGGAGGAGTTCCGGCACGACGAGGGTTTCGCCCGTCGAGAGGGCGTCATCGGCGGCCTCTGCATAGCGGGTGATCGCCTCGTCGATGCAGCCTGCCTGGGCAAGGAACTGCGCCGCGCGCGCCAGCGTGGCGTAGGCCTGCCCGTTGAAGTGGGTCTGCGTTACAGTCGCGCAGGCACCGTTCCATGCGCGCCACTGCGGATGAGAACGCGCCGCCAGCTCGAGCCGGTCGCGCAGCAGCGGGTGCGAGAAGGAGAGCAGCTCCTCGCTCTGTCGCAGCAGGCCGGCCGCGAGCAGTGCATCGAGCACCTCTCTGTCGCAGACAAGGCCACACTGCTCGCAGAGCGCATGGAGTATCCGGAGCTCGATTGCGTGGCCTAGCATCGCGGCGAGGCAGAGGAAGTCGGCCCGCTCCGGGGCAAAGTGGCGCAGGCAGCGGGCGAGGCGCTCGTCCCACAGCGCATGCAGGTTGCTCGGAAGCGCGAGCCCGGCGCCCTCGCTCAAGACGAGCCCATTGCGCGATGGGGTGAGTTCGTCCCGCTGTACCCAGGCACCCAGCAGCTGCATCGCAAAGAGCGGGTTGCCGGCTGTCCGCTGCATGACGGCCGTGGCGAGCGTAACGGAGAGACCTACATTGCGTTCAAGCATCTCGCGCTGGTCGTCCTGCGAGAGCGGACCGAGGTTGCAGCGGTTCGGACCCGCCGGCGGCACGAGCCTGTCTGCCACCTCCCGCTCCGCCTCGTGCATCGGGAGGAGGTCTTCGCGGATCGTCAGCAGGAAGAGGACCGCCGCTGTCGGGTGGGCGGTTCGGAAGAAGTCGGCGAACTGCAGCGCATTGAGACCATCGTGTGCGTCGTCGAGCCAGACGATCACCGGCCGCTGCTGGCTGCGTCGGAGCAGGAAACGGGCGAAGACAATGAAGCGCTCTTCGCTGCCCGCAAAGGTGATGAGCGGCAAGTCGCCCGTGGGGGAGGCGTCGGCCTGACCCTCCGCCATCAGTTCTGCCGCCGCGCGCCTCTCGGTGGGGTCCGAGACGCCCTCGGCGAGGAGCAGTCGTTCGACGCGTGCGAGGAGCTCCGCCCGCTGGAGACGGTCGCACCTGTAGGCGTCGGACATCATCCGTCCGAGGCGGTTCCAGGGCGCGCCGTGTCGGTCGTGTTCGGCGCGTAACGGCACCGCCAAGCCGAACTCCGCGGCATGCTCGCAGAGCCACTCGGCGAGTCGCGATTTGCCCACCCCTGCCGCACCCTCAAGCGCGAAGATCTCCACGCCTCCGCCAGCGATGAGGCGCTGCAGGGCATCGGCGAGGAGCCGTCGCTCCACCGCGCGGCCGCTGAGTCTCGGCTGCCGGATGGCGGCGATGGCTGCGCCGACGCCGGTCAGGAGCGCAGGCCGCGCCGGTTCGAGCGGATCGATGCCGATGGCGCGAGCGGAGGCCTGCACGGCGGTGCGCATAAGAGGGAGGCTGACGCTCGCCTCCGCGGCACGGTCGGAGCCGCTCCGCTGGTGCGCGAGCCAGGCAGCGCCGGTGTCGGGAGCGACAGATTGTGCCGCATCCGTCGCTGCCGTCTCCATCGTGAGCCGGTCGAGCGCAAGGAGCGCTGCGGCTGCATCGGCGGCGTTCTGGAAGCGGTCGGCTGGCGACTTGGCAGCCATGGTCCTGATCCACTCCGCAAACCCGCTCGGATAGTCTTCGCCGAGCGCTTCGAGGCGGGGCAACGGGGTGGAGCGGTGGTGCTGGGCCCAGCCTGCCGTCGCGTTGGCCCGGAATGGCGGCGCACCCATCGCCATCTCGTAGGCGACGATGCCAATCTCGTAGAGGTCGGTGAAGGGGCCGTGGTCGCGCCAGCTGGCGTCGAACTGTTCGGGGGCCATGTAGATTGGGGTTCCGATCATGCCCTCCGCACGCTCTGCAACGCCCCCGCCGTCGCGGTCTGCGGCCCAGGCAATCCCGAAGTCGCTCAACCGCAGCGACTGCCCCTCGGGCGTCGTTACGCGGAGGAGATTCGCCGGCTTGATATCGCGGTGCAGCACGCCCCGCGCATGGGCATGTCCGACGGCGGCGAGCAGCTCCCCGAGCAGCGTCGTGAGCCTTCGCCAGGGCAGCGGGAAGCGAACGCCGAGGAGCGAGTTCGAGCCCAGCTCCATCACGAAGTAGGGGCTGCCCGCGACGAACCTTCCGGAGGAGCGCTCCGCCATCTCCCGGGAGATGGTGCCGAGGTCGTAGATCTGGACGATGTTGGGGTGGTCGAGCCGGGCCATGGCTCGGACCTCCTGACGGAACTCTTCCTGGAAGCGGGGGCGCGCAGCGGCATCGCGGGTAATGACCTTGATGGCGACATCGCGCTCTTCGGCGACATGGCGACCTGCGTAGACCTCGCCCATAGCGCCGGCGCCGATGCGGTCACCAACGACGAACGGTCCGAGCTGCAGCCTAGGCTTCACGGGCCACCGCGCCGGCTCATGCCGAGCCTCGGAGCGCCCGCACTGCCCGGTCGAAGAGGGGCAGGCGTGCCCGCAGAAAGTTCTTTGTTTCGACCTCGAGATAGCTTCGCGTCGCGCGGCGCACCATCTCGTCTGCGGTGAGCCCGGGGAAGAAGGGAGCCAGCTCTTCATGATACTCTCGGAGTACCTGCCAGGCGTTGACCGAGCCGCTCGCGAGCTGAACCGCCAGCGAGCCGTAGCCGCGGGTTCCGCCGCCTGCGGTCGTCGCCTTGGCGAGATGGAGCGCTTGGGCTGCGCGTGTGACCCAGAGTTTGAAGCCATTGCGCCGCAGACAGAGCTGCATCTCCTGGTCCTCGCGCATGAAGGAGGGACCGCCGATTCGGGTGCTGAAGCGGAACTGCAGCAGCAGCTCGCGCGGTGCCATCATGATGGCGTGCGCGCAGGGCACCTCGGTCGCCTCGCGAAGCACCGATGTGTTGACGGTCATCAGCCGCCGCGAGAAGAGGGGCGCACCCGAAGCTTCGGCGCGTGCAAAGGCGGTCTCCATGCTCTCGTCGCTGAGCTGCTGCACGAGCCGGCCAGCGATGAGGTCGGCACCCAGCCGGCTCCGCTCCGACAGCAGCGCCTCGATGTGGCCTTCGGAGAGCTCCACATCATCTTCTCCGAACAACACGAAGGCGGAGCGGCTCGCATCTACGCCCACATTCCGGGCGCCGGGCAGCCCGAGCGAACGCATGTTCCGCACGATGCGCACGATGCCGTCTGTGCTGACCCCAAGCCGCTCGTGCGTGACGGGTTCGCGGCTCCCGTCATCTACGAGAATCAACTCGGAAAGACCGGGTTGCGCGAGGTAGCCGGGCAGCAACCTGCGGAGCGTGTCGATGCGGTTGTAGGTCGGTATGACGATTGCGACAGACATCGAACTCCACCGTTGGCGGCAGACTCAACCTAGAGGGCGGGCCCCGCTCCCGCAACACGCGACGCGTCGGGCTTGCGCGCGATGAGCTGGATCGTGCGTGACAGGCCGTTGTGGTAGAGGCCCTCGTGGATCTCGCGCTCGACCTCCTCGCCCGTCAGCCATTCGAGACCTGTGAGCTCCTCGCCGAGCTCGGCGAGCGACATCATGAGCGCGGGGTTCTGTGGGCCGCCCGTGCCGAGGCCCAGCTGCTCCGGCCGATAGGCCTCGAGCAGGAAGAGCCCACCCGGCTTCAGCGCCGCCGCGATGCGGCCATGCAGCGCCTTTCGGACTGCCGCCGGCACATGGGCGAAGATGGAGACAATCGCGCCCCAGCGCTCCTCGCCCAGGTCGTAGCCACCAAGGTCCGCGACGGCCGTCTGGATGGCAACGCAGTTCCGAGCAGCAAGCTGCTCCGCGCAGGCGAGGCCCACTGCCGACTGGTCGACAGCAGTGACCTCGAGCCCCAGCGTCGCGAGAAAGACCGCGTTGCGGCCCTGCCCCTCAGCGAGGCAGAGCACAGGCCCCCGGAGCGTCGAACCCTGCGCCCGAAGGAAGTCGTTTGGCGCATCGCCGTAGGCGAACTCCGGTTCGGCATAGCGTTCGTCCCAGGTGGCGACGGAGGAGGCGAGTTTGAGGGGCAGCGACATGGAGGACTCGGTGCAGGCGGAGGGGCCATGGTGAAGCAGCAACCGCGCCCGTTGTCGAGCCTCGGGTGCGCCGGTGGCGCCTGTGCGGGCCCTCCGCTAGACAGCCGCTGCCCGTCGTCACGGAGTGCAGAGATGTCGCGTCGTTCCTCGCAGTCAAACCGCCCGTCCGAACCCGCAGGTGGGGCAACCCCACCGCCGCGCCCGGTCGGCTGCTTCACGCGGCTCTTGCTGCCAGCCATCGCCGTCTACTTCGTCACTCGCGCCATCGCTGCCTTCGCTCGGCCCGACTACCTCCCCACCCACGACGGCCCACACCACATCCTCTCCGCCTGGCTCGTCGGTCACGCCAACGACGCGGGCACTGGCTACCTCCAGTTTGTCGAACCGGGTCATCCCTTCACTGCACTCGGCTTCCTCTCGCTCTTCCGTCTGTTCGAGCCGAGCCTCGGCTGGCAGGCAGCGACGTCAGCCGTCCTCGGCTGCATCGTGGCGCTCTGGTCGGTTGGTGGCTTCCTGCTCGCCCGGAAGGTGGAGCCCCATCGCGCCTGGCTCGGCCTCTTTGCAGCAGCCACCGCAGGCCAGTGGGTGCTCTACATGGGCTTCTTCTCCTTTGCCGTGGGTCTCGGGCTGGCACTCTTCACGCTGCTCGCCGCGCTCTCGCGCGAGCGCCTCTCCTGGCCCGTGGTCTTCGGTACGAGCGCGCTGCTCACGCTCGTTGCCCTCTGTCATGTCGCTGTTGCGGCGATGACCGGCCTGGCGGTGCTCGCGATTTTTGTTGCCCGAGAGCGGCCGTCGCGGAGGACGCGCGGCGTGGTCGGAGCCATGATTGCCGGGCTACCCGCCGCCATCATCGCGGCGCTCACCGCCTCGGGTGTAGCCGCCGTCGATGCGGCCTCCCAAGGTGCGCTCGCTGCTCCGCCGTGGCCCGAAGGCCTGGGAGACCGCTTCTTCCTCCTCGCACGGACCTTCACGCCGGGGACCACCGACCGCGAGCTTGTCCCTCTCTTCGCCGCGCTGACCGGCATCATCATCACGGCGCTCGACCTCCGCTCTCGGCGCGCGCGCCCCCTCGATGTCGCGCTTGCGGCAACCTCGCTGCTCCTCTTTGCCCTTGCGCTCGCGAGCCCCATCAACCTGCTCAGCTGGCAGTTCTTTTCGCCCCGTCCGATGCCCCTGGCAGTCATGCTCGGCATTCTCACACTGCCGCTTGAGCGCTTTGGCCGCTTCACCAAACTCATCTTTGTCGTCTGGCTGCTCTGGTTCACGGCAGGTTCGCTTCAGTGGACGGAGGAGCACAATCGAAAGCTCGACGCAGCCGCCAAGCCGTCGCTCGCCGGGCTTCAGGCTCCCCTTCAACGGAGCGGCCCACGACTGCCCCTGATCGCCGATCCGATGGGGCTCGCCGGTCCGGTCGATGCAGAGGCCGAGGTGCCCTTTGCCCAGCCCCTCATCAATGTCGGGCTGCTCTATGCAGTGGCGCAGGGCGGCATGGCGCCCTACTTCTTCGCCAACATTCCGCAGGGCCATCCGTTCGTTTTCAAGGGGGCGTTCGAGTCGCTCTTTCCTCCCGTGCCGGCGCGCGACTTCTGGCGCATTCTCCGCGATCCGACGACCCCGCCCGATGCACCGCAGAAGCAGGCTGTTCGCTCTGCGATGGCCGCCTTCGGCGCGGCCTATGAGGATGTCATCCTCTATGGCAGCCCCGCCGATGTGGAGGGTGTGGAGCGTCGCGGCTATGTCGCAGATGTGAAGCAGGGCGGTCTCTTCATTGGCCGCTTCACGGGGTGTCCGATGCGGCTCTCGGTCATCGGTGCCCCGGCAGGTGCGAAGGTCCGTTCCGAACTCGGCTGGTTCCCCGCGCTGGCTGCGACGTGGAGCGAGCAGAAGGTCGCCGCCGCCGCGGTTGCCGCCGGCTCAGGGGAGCTGGCAGCGACAGAGGTGACCTTTGCCCCGACGGGGGCGCCCTGCGGTGCAGTCTGGGTGCGCGCCTACGCCGACGCCAATGGTAGCGGTCGATGGGAGAAAGGCGAAGCCGTCTGCCGTGGCGCAGGCCCCGAAGGCTTCATTGTGGTCGAGCGGCGGGAGGCTGGCGACCTGCGGTGCCAGCTCGCGCCCTGAACCCCATTCTCCTCATGGATGCCGGTTATCCACCTCTGGGCTCTGGTGGCGCGAGGGCAAACGGTGCATGATACCGCCTGTGCTTCCGAGAGTTCGGGGCCAGTCACATTTCAGGCAAGGAAGAGACCATGAGCACGCCCCACATTGCAGATACGAAGCCCGTTGGTGTCGCCGTAGAGGCAGGCAAGGACTACTATTGGTGCTCCTGCGGCAAGAGCGCCTCGCAGCCCTTCTGCGATGGTTCGCACGCCGGCAGCGAGTTCAGCCCCACGAAGTTCACCGCGCCCGAGACCAAGACGGTCTACTTCTGCGCCTGCAAGCACTCCAAGAACGGCCCCCTCTGCGACGGTTCGCACAAGGCGCTCTAATGGGCGCGGGTCGCCGCCTGCACAAAGCGTGTCACGCTCGAGCAGGCTGCGGCCCATCCTCTCTGTCCCCACTTTCGGGGTCGTGAGCAGGAGTCCGTCATGTCTCTCTTCCGACTCGTCCTTTCGACTGTTCCGCTCGCGCTGATGATGCTGGCCGCACCCGTGGCCTACGCCTGTGATTGTGGCAATGATGCTGCAGAGGCGCCCAAGGCCGAGGCCACCTCTGGCTGCGATTGTGCCGGCGGCTGCGCTTGCGATGCTGTCAAGACCGAGGGCGCCGCCTGCGCCTGCAGCAAGGCAGAAGAGGGCAAAGGAGCCTGCGCCTGCGACAACAGCGCCTGCGCCTGCGATAACGGCGACTGTGGCTGTGCCACCGGAGCCTGCGGCTGCGGTCACTAGACCTTGCTGCCTCCCGACGAGCTCGATGGCCTCTTCGCGCAGGTAGCCGACGGCGACCGCGCGGCCTTCGGGCTCGTCTTTGGGGCGCTCTACCCCCGCGTCCACGCCGTCTGCGCCCGCATCACGGGAAACGGAGCCGATGCGGACGATGCCGCGCAGCCCACGATGGTGAAGCTGTTCGAGCAGTCTCATCGTTACGAACTCGGCCGCTCCGCGCTCGGTTGGGCGCTCGCCCTCGCCGTCTGGGAGGCGCGCACCGTTTCGCGTTCCAACCAGCGTCGTAGTGCGCGGAGCAGCTCCGACCTCGCGCTCGACAGGCTCGAGGACCTCGGCCGTCCCGCCGATGAGCTGCTCGCCGACCACGAACTGGAGCAGCTCCTCGAGGGCGCGATCGCCGACCTCTCTGCCTCCCATCAGGCTGCCGTCCATGCAACCCTGCGCGGCTTCATCCCTGCCGATGCCGCCGGCGCCGCAGCGCTCCGAAAGCAGCGCCAGCGCGCCGTCGTGCAGCTTCGTGACTGGTTCAGCCGTAGACTCAGACCCAGCAACCCGAGGAGCCCATGACAACTGCCCCAATGATGCAAATGCTCGAGGCTGTGCAGGCCCGTGCGGAGCGTGCCTACGAGCTCGCTCGCGCCCGCCGTGCCCTCCAATCCGCGCTCTGGGTGCTGCCCCTCGTCGTGGTAGCCCTCGCGCTTGCCGAACGGCCGTTCGAGGTCTCGCTGCTGGCTCTCGCGATGATGGCCAGCGTCTGGCTGGCCGACTGGCGCGGCAAGGAGTGGGGCAGGGCGCTCCCCGCGGGGCTCGCTGGCGGCCTCTTGACCTTTGGGGCTGCCATCTCGGCCCGCTGGGTGATGGGCGACTGCTGTGCCTCCGGTGCAGGCTGCGCCGACTGGTGTGTTCCCGCCTGCTCGACGGCCGGCGGGCTCGCCGGGCTCCTCACGGTCGTCGACGCCGGCCGCACTTCCAACCCCATCCCGCGCATCGCGACCTCCGCCTCGCTCAGCGCGATGGGGGGCGCGATGGGATGTGCCTGCATCGGCTATGCCGGTGCCGGTGCGATGCTCCTCTCCATGGGCCTCATCCTCGTGCCCGGCGGCATCTGGCTGCTGCGACGCCCGTTCGGTGCTGCACCGGTTCGCTAGCCCGGCTCACCGTGCTGGCTGCGGAAGGCGCGCGCGCCGAGCAGCACCATGCGCAACATGACGATGGTCTCGTCGACCAGCTTTGCCCGCTCCGAGGGGGCGAAATCGAGCGACCGCGTCGCCATCGCGAAGACGATGCGGGTGGCTGCCCGCGCTGCCAGGTGAGGCTCCTCAAGCCGATGGTTCCGCAACTCAGCGAACCGTCGGAGGTCGCTCTCCAGCTCATCCTCAAAGAAGACGAGCTGGCGTTCCACCGCGGTGCGGAGTTCCGGCGAGCCCACCGAGCCCTCGCGCAAAAAGAGCTTGAGCAGCTGGTCGTTCTCGGCGATCGGCTCCATGAAAGCCTGCAGCGAGGTGCGGACGACGCTCCGCTCCGACACAGCGCGAACCCGCGCCTCGCGGATGATGCGACGGAGCGAGTCACCTGCCTGCTCAATGAGCGCTACGGCGAGCTCGTTGGTGTCGTGGAAGTGCCGGTAGAAGCTGTTCGGCGCAATCCCCGCTTCGCGCGCCACCTCTCGAAGCGTGAGGCTGGAGAGCCCACGGTCCGGCCCGGCGATCGCGAGGGCCGCTTCGAGCAGCGCCTCGCGGGTGATGGTCGCCTTCCTCCCTGCCCGGGGGCGCTCCGGTGGCTCGCTGGCGGGCGGAGTTGGCTCTGAAAGCGGCTTTGCTGGTTTCATGCGGTCGGCCGGAAAAAAAGATAATCTACACTTGTGCATACAGTCGTGCATGATTAGCGGATTGAAGGTCGTCCGCCTCAAACAGCCCTCCTGCCCAATGACACAGCGCGCAAGCCAAGTCCACAATGAGCGCCGCTGATGCCACTCATCTCGGCAGACGCGCTCGACTTCTGGCTTCAGAGGCTCAATCCAGCCCTCTCGGTCTCCCGCTCCCTCGCACGGCTGGTCGCACGGACGGTGGTCGCCCACGATACCATCCAGCTCACCTTTGCCCCCAACCGTGCCTTCCGCGGCGCCCGTCCGGGGCAGCACATCAACCTGACCGCAGAGGTCGACGGCCGGCAGGTCACCCGCTGCTACAGTGTCACCTCGCTTCCGCAGCGTGGGCGGAGGTTCGACCTGGTCGTGAAGCGGCTGGCCCACGGCCGGATGAGCAGCTTTCTCACCCAGCGGCTGCGTATCGGAGAGGCGGTGCAGATTGGGCAGGCCTTCGGTGAGATGCAGGCTGAGCCCGCCGACCCAACCCCGCGCCTGCTGCTGGCCGGAGGCGTCGGCATCACGCCGCTGCTCGCTCAGATCCGAGAGTCTGCCACCGCAGGGTTCGCCGCACCCACGACGCTGCTCTACTGGGCGAAGCGCCGCGCAGATCTCTGCTTTGCTGCCGAGCTGGAGGCGCTGCAGCGGCAGTTCCCGAACTTCTCGGTCCGCTTCCTCCTGACGCAGTCGGAACAGCCGCAGCCCCGCATCTCGGAGGGCCTGCTCCGAGAGCAGCTGCCCGACCTCGCCTCGCGCACCGTCTTCGCCTGTGGCCCCGGTGGCTTTGTCCGCGAAGCCGGATTGGCCGTTGCATCGCAGGCGCTCCGCTTTCAGTCCGAGTCCTTCGAGCCGCTCCGCGCAGCAGCGGAGGAAGGCGGTGAGGTCATCGTCCGGCTCCTGAAGCGGGGCATCGAGATTCCTGTGCAGCGGGGACGCACCTTGCTCGAGGCGCTCGAAGGGCAGGGCGTCGCGCTCCGCTCCGGCTGCCGCATGGGCATCTGCAATACCTGTGCCTGCCCGAGCCTCGGTGGGCGCACACGCGACCTCCGCTCGCAGGCCATCTCCTCCGGCGAACCCGCCTCTGTTCGGCTCTGTGTGAGCGCTGCCGTTACCGACCTCACCCTCGACCTCTAGGAGCCCTCATGGATACCGTTCGGAATGACCGCGCGTTGACGCAGCAAGAGGTCGCGGCCCTGGCCGAAGAGCTCGATGCCATCCGCGAATCCGTCGTCTCCGACCTTGGAGAGGCCGATGCGCGCTACATCCGTCGCACCGTCGCTACCGTGCGCTGGCTCGGTGCGCTCGGCCGCGGCTTCCTCTTTGCCGGCTTCTTCCCGCCCGCATTTGTACTCGGCACCATCCTGCTTGGCCTCTCCAAGATTCTGGAGAACATGGAGGTCGCCCACAATGTGATGCACGGCCAGTACGACTGGATGGGCGACGCATCACTTCGGGGTCAGACCTACGAGTGGGACATTGCCGGCACCAGCGACAACTGGCGCAAGACCCACAACCTGCAGCACCACACCTACACCAACGTCCGCGGCATGGATGACGACCTTGGCTACGGCCTGCTCCGGCTCTTCCCGGAGCAACGCTGGCGGCCCTACTACCTGCTGCAGCCGTTTGTGGCGGTCATCTTCGCAGTGCTCTTCGAGTGGGGCATCGCAATCCAGGACCTCGAACTGGGACGCTACTTCGCC
>JBIIFW010000382.1:0-2956 GCA_044236985.1 Bradymonadia bacterium
CAAGCTCCGACGACTCTAGGAACAGCGGTACCGTGATCCGGCCGCGAATGAGCCGTGCCACGCGCGCCGAGGTGTCGAACTCCACGCTGTCGATCGTGATTTCGGGCGGTGCGGTGCGCAGCGCCTCCATCGCCAACCCCCGAATCTGAAGCAGGTCGCCGCGGAGCTGCTCGTCGCTGCCCACCGTGAAGGTCCATGCCAGCTGCAGGGAGCTCCGCTCCTTGCCCGCCGCAGCGAGTGCGGGGAAGAGCACGGCCTCCGCGCTCTCCCGCGCGGCGATCAGCCTGGCGTCGGAGGTCGGCGCGCCATCGCGCAGGGCCTGGAAGCCGGGCGACGGCTCGATGGCTGCTCCGCTGAGGTCGCGGAGCGAGGAGATACCTACCGCGTAGGTCTCGCCGGCGACGAGCCGCTCCAGCGGACGCACAATCAGCGCCTGCCGCGCCGGCCGCGGTGCCCGTACATCCAACTCCGCAATGTGGGCCACCTTGCGGCCGGTCAACACCTCCACGAGCACGGTCGGCGAGTCTGCATCGAGCGAGCGCAGCGCCTTCTCGGGCTCCTGCGGCGCGTAGCCCGCGAGGGAGCTGCCATCGATTGCGCCGGGCAGCATCGCCAGAATCTGCGAGCCGGGCGAGAAGCCGTCGGAGGTCACGGTGCGCGAAAAGTCGAGCGGCCCGCGGCCCCGAACCGGCACGGGTAGCGCCGCCTCCGGAATCACCACGCGGTTGCCGCTCGGCAGCGTCGCGTCTGCCTGCAGGAAGAAGTCGGAGGGGAAGGGCAGCAGGCAGTCGAGCTCTTCCGCCAGCGGGTTGCAGGGGGAGAGCGGTTCGGTCGTGTCGCCCGAGCCATCCTGCGGGGTGACGTCCGTCGCTCCGCTGCCGGAGTCAACGGCGCCCGTGTCTCCGCTCGCCTCTCCGCTGCCATCGAGGGCATCGGCGCCCTCTGCGCTCTTGGGGGTGTCGTCTCCGCACGCGGCGAGCACCGCCAGCATCAGGAGCAACGAGATCGAACCGAGAGCGCGATGAAGATTCAGCATGCCGAGCCTAAAAGAGAGAGCGAAATGCATCGTAGCGTCTGGCCTCTCGCTCTCCAAGCCAAAGCTACCGCTCATCGGCCGCTTCCGGTTCTTTCGCCGCTACCCGAACCATCGCCGTTGCCCGAACCATCGCCACTGCCCGCGCCGTCGGCCGCCGTCGTACCGGCTCCCTTCGCCTTTGCCGCAGCGATCGCTGCTGCGAAGACTGCCTCTTTGGCTGCGAGCGCCTCTCGGTCGAGCCGGTAGATGTCTCCGAAGAAGGCGATCTCCCCCTTCTCGCTAACCCCCGCGCCCACATACTCGAGATGCACCGGGATCTTCTGCCGCAGGCCAATCCACTGCTCCGTGGCGAGTTCTACCTGCTCCTCGATGAACTTCTCGACCCGGCTCTCTGCCCACTCCCGATCCCGTTTGAGCAGCAGCGCCGCCAGCTTCATCGGCTCATGCACCCGGATGCAGCCGTGCGAGTAGGCGCGGATGGGCTGTTCGAACAACCCCCTGGCGGGCGTGTCGTGCATGTAGACATTGTGGTCGTTCGGGAAGAGGAACTTCACCGCGCCAAGCATGTTGTCGGGCCCGGGCAACTGACGCAGCCACTCGATGCCGTCGGGCGTCGTGTAAATCTCGTACTGGTTGGCAGCGAGCCACGCTGGGTCAGCTTCTATCCTGGCCTGATACTCCCCTGCGCGAATCCCATCCGGCACATTCCAGTAGGGGTTAAAGACCACAAACTCGAGGGTGTCGGAGAAGAGAGGCGAGAGCCCCTTCTGGACCCGCTTTCCATCCTTGTTGACCCGGTCCACCCACTTTCCGACCACCGTCCGCCAGCGGTAGACCTCTTCGCCCTTGTCCTGCAGCGTCGCCTCGAATCCGGCGATGTTGATGAAGATGTGCTGCTTGCCGAAGTCGGCCGCCGCGCGGCTCAGCCGCCACTTGTCGAGCGCCACGCCGAGTTGTGCGAGCCGTCGTACCGGCGTCTGGTTCAGTGATGCACGTGTGAGTTCGTCGAGCTTGCCGGTCGGTGCCAGCTGCCGAAGCCGCTGGTAGGACTGCAGCGCCCTGCGAAGCGCTGTGTCGAAGGTCGCGTTGCCAGCTTCGCCAGCTTCAAATCCTTCGGCGGCGAGTCGCGCGCGGAGTGCCACGACCTGGGACCCGCTCGACTTCTTCGACAGCACCTGCGTCCCCGTCAGCGGCTTCCACGCGTCGCGCGCCGCATAGTCGAGGTACCGGCCCACCGCCTGCTGCAGCGGGGCGTAGTCGAGCGCGGCAGGACGCAGGCCCTTGAGGAAGGCAGCCATGTCTGCCGCCTTCAGCCCCTCGGCCGCCAGCAGAAGTGTCTCGTCGCGCCGCCGCGTAGCCTCTGCAACGGGGTCGATGGGGCGATCCATCTCCGGCGCCTGCCGGATGGGAAACTGGAAGTTCCGGTTCTGCGCCCGCTGCAAATCGATCCATGTCACGAAGTCGCCCGCCAGGCTGAGTTCGACCGTTGCCAGCAGCTCGAACTTCCGCTTCCGCTGCGCCACCGACGCCCCGTAGGCCGCGGCAACATGAGGCAGCGGCGACACCGCAGGATCGAGCAGCAGCGCGAGTGCTCCGGCCTCTGTCCGTGGCTCCTCCGATTCGGTCCACCAGCTGTCGAGCCGCTCCAAGTCGCCGGTTCCCAACAGCTTGTCGAAGGCAGGCTCCTTGAACTCCGCAAGCTCGCGCAGCGCGGTTGCCCGCGGTTCGGCGCGAAACAGAGCCGGATCCATCCCGTCGAAGAGCACCTCACGGAAGAGCGCGTCGGCCGCCTCTCCTGACCCGTTCATCCCAGCCTCGGTGGTGAAGAGCGGGCGATCGCCGCTGGTGCTGTAGAGACCAAGCAGGAGCTCTTTGGCGGGCAGGTGCAGCGCCGCTGCCCAGCTCTCACCAAGCTGGGTG
>JBIIFW010000054.1:0-10977 GCA_044236985.1 Bradymonadia bacterium
CTGTAGCGCTCGACGTAGGGTGCCACAGCGAGCCCCGCAGCAGCAGCCTCCAGCGCCAGCGGGTTGCCCTCCACGCCGTGTATCCAGGCGCCGCCAAGGTCGACCGGCACACCTCCGACCTCGACCGTGTGGAGCCTGCCTCCGATGCGGTCGCGCGCCTCCAGCACCACCACCGCCACGCCAGCCTGTCGGAGCTTCCGCGCTGCGACGAGCCCCGCGATGCCTGCGCCCACAATCAGCACCGGGCCGGCAGCAACATCATCTGCAAGCTTTGGTGCATCGGCACCCTCATCCGCTTCGGCTGCGCAGCCGGGCAGCACCGCAAGGGCCGAGAGCGCCGAGGCGCGGAGCAGGGAGCGGCGTGACAGCAGGGGCAGTCTGGGCATGGTTCAGTTTCGGGGGTTCGGGTGGCCGTCGTCCGGTGGCCTGCGGCGGTTGCCGCTTCCATGCAACCGGCAGCCCTGTCGTAGGCTGACAGGGCTGGCTGCGCCAGCAGCACCGCGCTCCCCGCCCATCTCCAAAAATCTGCAGGCCCCTCCGCAACAACAGGCCACAGACGCCGATAACTGATCATCACCCTCGTGAGGTCACATGTCGCGCCCAACCATCCCCCCGTTTCCACCTCCGCCTCCAGCCCCACCTCCGCCTCCACTCCCACCACGAGCCGAGCACAACCCGCACGAGCGGCGGAGCGTCACCGTCACGCGTGCAGGTCTACCGGCAGGCGCCGTGCTCGAGCAGCATGTGGTGCCCCGCAACAGCCTCTTCATCGACCTCGTCGTCTGGGGCAAAGCGGCCCGCTCTCCCATCTGGGGTCCCTTCCGCCCCTTCTTCGCTGGCCACCATGTCGCGGTAGAGTTCTGTAGCGGCCACCTCTCACTGGAGATGTTCAACAGCTACCTTGGCGAGGCGCAGTTCGTACGCCCCAAACAGACCCTGCCTGGCGAGGCCCGCCTCTTCATCCTCTGCAACCATCAACCGGAGGCCCGCCTCCGAGAACTCGCCCGCTTTGTGACCCCCGGCCCCGTCGCCGGCTCCTGGCATCTCGACCTCGGCTCGGGCGGTCAGGTCATCATCGCAGTGGCCCCGGAACTGCCCGTCCAACCAGGCACGAGCGTGCTCCGTCTCACTGCCCCGAAAACCTCGCAAGCCGAGTATTTTCAACGGCGTAACGACCTCTTGACCGATCCCACGTTGTCCGACAAACTAAAACGAATCATCCTGAAGGAGGAACGCATGTTGAACCGCGATCACACCGATGTAACTGTTGTGGAAGAGGTCGATAGCGAGGTCGATAACCTGCTGGTGCAGTTCGAGATCTGGAAAAGAAAGGAGACGAAGCGTCTGAAGGCGGAGACCATGGAGCGCGGCATCGAGCGCGGCATCGAGCGCGGCATCGAGCGCGGCATCAAGCGCGGCGTCGATAATACAGTCGAAGAGCTGCTCGCCGCTGCCGCCCAGCTCCTGCCGCCGGAGACCATCGAGGCGCTCCGCAAGCAGCGCGATCCCGTCGCGATCCTCGCCGCCGTTTCAGGCGCCCGAAAGTAGCTCATCCCCCACCGCAAGGTAGCGCCCCGGCCGGGTATGCGTTGACCCTTTGGGTCAAACGGAACCCGGCGCTCATGGCCGCCCCGCCGCCATCGTCCCCTAGGGCGATTCCGGCGCGAAGGGGTCGACCGCTTCAGGTGCAACCGGCACCGCAGGCGCGACGGGTACCGCTGCCGGAGCTGCGGGCGCCGTAGCGGCCGGCGCTGTCGTCGTAGCAGCCGGCGCAGGCTGGCCCGGCACCGGCGCAGGTGCAACCGCGGGAGTTGCAGCAGGCGAGGTCACGCGGCTGTGCTGGCCTCGAACGATGGGGCGGCTTCCCGCGCGGGAGGGCGTCCGACGGGTCGGAGCAGCAGCAGGAGCAGCAGCAGGAGACGCCTTTGCGGCAGGAGCAGCCACGGGGCGGCGACCCACGGTGGGTGTCGGCGAGACCGCCGGCGGCGCACTCCCCTGTGGGCCCTTCGGCGGCGCCACTGTCCGCTGACGCACAGGCGGCCGAATGCGGCGCGTGCCACCGGTTGCATCGGCCGGCGCGACAAGGGGCTCGTCCGACGCTGCCGGCGGCGCGGCCACAGGCGCAAGCGGCGACCGAGAGGTGACAGCGAGCAGCTCGCCGAGGTCCTTCCGCTCGCCGGCGCTCAGTTCAAACCTCGTGCCACAGAGGTCACCGCGGGAACGCCGCGCGCCGAGCACCTGGGCAAGCTCCGCCGGCGGAATCCGGCCCCGAATCGTCTCCTCGAGCGCCGCCGCTCGTCCGTCCTCGTTGATCACGCGCCCCTCATAGGCGGCCCGCTCACCCTCAAGGTCGGCCGGCGTAAGCTGGATGGGGGCGCCATCGGCGCGCATTGAGGCAGACCGACAGTTCAGATGGGGCCAGCTCTGACCGATGAGCTGCATCTCGCCCTCGGTCTCCACCTTCTTTCCCGCCTGAACCCGCGTGTACTCTGTGTTCCGCTTGAGCCTGGTCGTCACGACGAACTCCAGCTCCACCCAGCTCGTCAGAAGCTCGCCGTCGGCCGTGTCGATCTCTACCTGCTCTACCCGAGCGCCCAGCGTCAGCTTCGACTCTGGCTTCACCTCATCGATCTCGATCGGCGTCATGGTCGAGACCCAGCGACGGCTCTTCGCGTCAAAGGCGCGGTCCACCTCGCCGGGCGAGTTGGCCCCGGAGGCACATCCCCCGGCAGCAAGCGCCAAGCAGACCGCAAAAAGCGCGACCATCGCTCGGGCTCGGCTCTGAAGCTTCTCCGCTGTCATCTCCACGCTCCCAATGCAGACCCGATGGACCGTTGCGGGCTGGCACTACTCCATGCCTCAAAAATCGCCAACCCTGCGACCTCTCCCCTCCTTTGATGCAGCCATTCGGATTTTGTGCCGCAAATCTCCCGAGGACTGCCGCCGATCTTGACCACAGGCTTGGCACGCTTCCTGCTTTGTCATCCAGCCAGTGGGCGAACAATGCCCGCAAACACAGTCAATACGCGGTTACGGGAGCCGAGAGCGGAGCACCGGCGCAAGCCTACTCCAATCCAACTCTCGAAACTGGATAGTCTTTACTCCACCCCTGGGGCACACCTGCTCCACCTGCCACAGACCGCCACCATGCGCCTCGGCATCCTCACAGACTTTCCCTCCGTTGCCGTCCAGTCCGGCCCCGCCATCCACACCCGCTTTCTGCACGACGGGATGGTCAACCGTGGCCACAAGGTCACCCTCATCGGGCCAGACACCACCTCGGATGATGAGGTCCCCTCCGACCAGGCGATGCTGCTCAACGCCATCCCCTATCCGAGCCACCCCAAGGTCAAGATCGTCGTCCCGAACCAGCTCGGCAAACTCTGGAACGGACCCAAGCTCGACCTCATCCACGGCCAGGTCGCCAACCAGTCCATCCTCTACGCCAACTGGCTCCGGCGGATGCACCGCACCGCGGTGCTCAACACCCACATCGTCCACCTTCCCAGCCACAGCCACTTCGCCCTCTCCGACACCCTCTTCAAGAACCGGCTCGCCCGCGAAGTCATGATGGAGGTCGGCAACGCGGCAGAGCGGCAGGCTGCCGGCATGTACAACGACGGCGACGCCCTCATCGTGCAGAGCCGCTACATGGTCGACTACTGGCGTGAGCGCGGCGTGACCGTCCCCATCGAGGTGGTCGGCCGCCCCATCGACCCCGACAAGTTCTCACGCCAGCCCGAGGCCGACCCCTTCCCGAGCCGCTTCGCCCAGGGCAAGCGCCTCATCGTCGTCTGCCGCCACGACCGCGAAAAGTCGCTCGACCAGCTCATCCGCATCTTCGACGAAGAGCTCGCCCCCGCTGACGCCGACCTCACCTTGACGCTCATCGGTGCGGGCCACGCCCACGAGGCCCTCAAGGCTCAGGGCGCCGCCAGCCGCTACGCCGACCGCATCCTCTTCCCCGGCGAAATCCGCCACAACAAGCTGGTCGACTGGTATGCCCACGCCGACCTCTTCGTCTACACCTCCGTGTCCGAGACCTTCGGCAACGTGGTGAACGAGGCGCTCTGGACCGGCCTCCCCGTCGTCGCGCTCAACGACCGCATGGGCGTCGCCCACCAGGTGCTCGACGGCGTCAACGGCCGCCTCATCGAGCCTGCCTGCTCCGACACCTCGGCCAAGTTTGCAGAGGCCGTCCTCGAAGTCCTGCGCGACCGGGGCCTCCACAACGCCATGGCCGAAAAGGCCGCCAACCTCTCCCGCCGCACCTCCCACCCCGACGTGGTCCTCGGACGCTTCGAGCGCATCTACGAGCAGGCCATCCGGCGGGTCCACGACACCGTCCCCGTGCCCCTCTCCGAGCGCAGCAAGGCTGTGCAGATGGCCACCTTCGCCAAGGCAGTCGGCAGCTGGTCCGTCTATGCAGGCACCCTCCTCGGCCTCGGCCACACCACGGGCAAGCTCGGCCTCAACCGGGCCGAGATCGAGGTACTCTCCGGCAACTCCTCCGGTAGCCGCAACGCCGAGTCGGTAGTGCAGTCGGGCTACGCATCCGCAGAGGCCAGCCCATGAAGGCTCTCACCCTGCTCCTGCTCGCAGCCTCGCTTCCGCTCACCGCCTGCTCCAAAAAGGAGGATGCGCTCGGCGCCTCCATGGCCGCTCCCGTAGCTGAGCCTACCGCCGCGCCATCGGCTGCAGCACCCGCGCCCGCTCTCGACGGCTCGGCCGCGCTGGCCGGCGGAACCGGCAAGGCCCAGTGGACCGCGCCCCCCACCTGGACCGTCGAAACCCCCGCGAGCAGCATGCGCGTGGCCCAGTGGGAGCTCCCCGCGCCGGCCGGTAAAGAGGCCGAGTGCGCCATGTTCCACTTCGCCGGCGGCGGCGGCGTGGACGACAACATCAACCGCTGGATCCGCCAGTTCGACCGCCCCGGCACCCCTGCCGATGGCTCCGGTAGCCCCCCAGACGGCGACCGCGCCATCCTCCAGGTGAACGGCGTGCAGGTCACCATGGCCCGCACCCAGGGCACCTTCAAAACGCAGGGCGTCACCATGGCCGGCCCCGTGGAGCGCAAAGAGAACTACGCCCTCTTCGCCGCCATCTTCGAGGCGCCCGGCGACCCCTACTTCCTCAAGTGCGTCGGACATACCGAGGTCATCGCCGCCGAAGAGACGGCGATGGTCGGCCTGGTCAACTCCTTCATCCCGAAGCAGTAGCCCGCGGCTACCGGTGCGGCCGGTAGAGGTTGGTGACGCGTGAGATGCAGAGCAGCTCGCCCGTCTCCACCAGCGTCATCTCAATCTCGTGCACCACGAGGGTCCGGCTCCGGCGGATGACCTTCGCGGTCGCCCGCACCCGTCCCTCCTTCGCGGAGCGGATGTGGGAGCCGTTGATCTCGATGCCCACCGGCGCCTCCTTGGAGGTATCGCAGGTGAGCGCCGCATGCATGCTCGCGGCCGACTCGGCCAGAACCATGTTCACGCCGCCATGGAGCAGCCCCATGGGCTGACGGGCGGCATCGGTGATTGGCATCTCGAGCACGAGGTGGTCGGCACTGAATTCCACCAGCACGATGCCCAGCGCGCCCATCGTGGTGCGGGAGGTCATAGCCTCGTAGCCGGCCAGCGCCTCTTGGAAGGTGGGGATCTGCACGACGCTACTTTGCCGCTACCGCGTCGCCCTGGCTCCGGGCGATGATCTTGTCGAGCGGCTTGGAGAAGGCCCACATAAGAGCGCCTGTCGCAAGTCCAAGCCCGGTCAGAATCCAGAAGAAGTTCTCGTTCGAGACAATCTCCTTCTCGTACAGCAGGCCGATGTAGCCGGAGACGATGTTGCCGAAGAAGCTCGAGGCCATCCAGACGCCCATCATGATGGAGACGATGCGGGCGGGGGAGACCTTGGTGACCAGCGAGAGACCGATGGGCGAGAGGTAGAGCTCGCCGATGGTCAGCAGGATGGTGCAGGAGACGGGCCAGAACCAGCTGCCGGCACCGTCGCCGATGGCGCGGGCGCCAAAGACCATGATGATAAAGGAGAGGCCGAGCAGGCCGGCGCCGATCGACATCTTCTGCACGCTTGTGGGCTCCTGGTCGCGCGAGGCCTGCCAGCGCCAGAGCATGTCGAAGAGGGGGGCCAGCGCGAAGATGAAGAAGGGGTTGATGGACTGGAACCAGGTCGCGGGCACCTGGAAGCTTCCGATGAGAGGCCAGACTGTCTTCTCGTCGGCCCAGGTCTGCATCGTGTTGCCCTGCTGCTCGTAGACGGCCCAGAAGACGATGTTGAGCATGCAGAGGAGGATGAGGGCCTTCACGCTCTGCCACTCCGCGGCATTCAGCGGCGCGCGGGTCGCGGGAGCATCGTCGGTGGCCTTCTCGCGGGCGACGGTGAGGCTGTCGGGCGCGAGGCTCGACTGGCCGAAGATGTAGATGATGAGGCCGAGCAGCATGCCGATCCCTGCGGCGCCAAAGCCCCAGTGCCAGCCCTTGGTCGCGGCCAGCGTTCCGCAGATGAGGTTGCAGATGAAGGCGCCGAGGTTGATGCCCATGTAGAAGATGGTGAAGGCGCCGTCGCGGCGGGGGTCGCCAGGCCGGTAGAGGTTGCCAACCTGGGTCGAGATGTTGGGCTTGAAGGCGCCGTTGCCGATGATGAGAAGCAGCAGCGCGATGAAGAACCAGTTCTCGTAGGCCATTGCGAAATGGCCGAGCGCCATGAGGGCGCCACCGAGGATCACCGTCTTGCGCTGTCCCCAGTAGCGGTCGGCGAGGTAGCCGCCGATGATCGGGGTGGCGTACACCAGACCAGTGTACCAGCCGTAGAGCACCGAGGCGTAGGCGCCGACCGGCGTCGTCGGGTCGCTGTCGATGAGGTTGCGGATGAAGTTCCAGCCGATGACCGCGTTCGGATCGCCCACCGCAGTCGCCTCGCCGCCCTGCACGACTTGGCGCGAGACGACGAAGAGGTAGTTCACCATGTAGAGCTTCAGGAGCCCGCGCATGCCGTAGTAGGAGAAGCGCTCCCACATCTCGGTCAGGAAGAGCACACCAAGACCGACCGGGTGTCCGAAGAGGCGACGGTCGTCATAGATTTTTTCAAGCGCGGCGTTCGACAAGGAGACCTCTTCACGAGCCGGCGCAGCCCCGGAGGGCGCCCCGGGGGTTCCGGTTAGTAGAAGCGGATGGAGCCGATCTCGACATCAATCGGCTGACCGTTGGCGGGCGCCTTGCCCTCGTAGAGCCAGACATTGATATGCAGCCAGGCACGCTGCAGGTTAACGGGCGAGCCGGAGTAGTCCCAAATCTCACGCACCCCCGCGCCATCGGAGGCAAACGAGATGGGCTCAGTCCCGAGCCCTACGCCAGGGCTGACACGTGGACCCCAGGTCAGCGTGTGCATGGTGAGCGGCGAGTCGGGGGTCGCGGTGATCGAGAAGGGGTACTTTTCCACGCCACCGCGGGGCGAGTGGACCGCATACTGGGCATTGGTGAGGGTAACGGGGCTGCCGAAGCGGCTGATCTCGATGTCGAGCTCGTTTTGGTCGTCGCGGTAGGCAAACATGCCGACGACCAGCCGCGGGTCGAGGTCGTGGGTTGGCGAGGTGATGGTAATGACCGCGCCACGCTTTCCGTCCGGGATAGGGGTCATGATCTCGGCCGAGGTCCAGCGGCCATTCACCTGCGCGATGCGGAGGTGGAGCTTGTTGTCGACCACCTCGACCGACTCCTTGCCGCTGCCCCAGTAGTTGGGACCGGCGCCACCCGGGTTCGGCCCGGTGCGGATGAACCACTCGTTGTTTCCGAAGACGAACCCCTTCTCGGTGTGGGGGATGGAGCCAGCCAAGTGGGCACCACCTGTATCGGGGATGTCCGCGGGACCGAAGCAACCGCCGAGCATCAGCGCAATCGCGGTAACAAAAAGGTTCTGGAGCTTCATGGAGAGCCTGCCTGAGAAGTGGACCCTGGGTCCGCCAGTCTGTGATTCGTGAGCGCTCTAGCATCCTGTGCCCGCGGATGCATCCTTTGAGCGACGGGGGCGCATCCGGCCCTCCGCCTCCGCGGAGGCATTGAAACATGTTCTAGTTTCGGAGTAGGGTTGCGCCTCGCACGGAGCGGAGCGCTCCAAACCGCGGAGCGCACCATGCCCATCACGACCGAGATACGCGACGGCATCGCCGAGGTGGTGGTCAACTTCCCACCCGTGAACGCCCTGCCCGTGCAGGCCTGGTTTGACCTCGCCGAGGCCGTCACCGCCGCGGGCCGCAACCCCGAGGTCTGCGTCGTCCTCCTCCGGTCGGAGGGCCGCGGCTTCAACGCCGGCGTCGATATCAAGGAGATGCAGCGGAGCACCGGCCACACCGCCCTCGTGGGCGCCAACCGGGGCTGCTACGCCGCCTTCAAGGCCGTCTATGAGTGCGAGGTGCCCCTCATCGCAGCTGTCAACGGCTTCTGCGTGGGCGGCGGCATCGGCCTGGTCGGCAACGCCGACATCATCATCGCCTCCGACGACGCCATCTTCGGCCTCCCCGAAGTGGACCGCGGCGCGCTCGGCGCAGCCACCCACCTCGCCCGGCTCGTGCCGCAGCACAAGATGCGCGCCATGGTCTACACCTGCGCCAACGCGACCGCTCAGGAGCTGCACGCCTACGGCTCGGTGCTCGAGGTTGTGCCCCGTGCAGAGCTCCGCGACCGGGCCCTCGCGCTGGCCGCCTCGCTGGCCAAAAAGTCGCCGGCCATCTTGCGGGCCGCCAAGGCCTGCCTCAACGGCATCGACCCGGTCGATGTGAACAAGAGCTACCGCTTCGAGCAGGGCTTCACCTTCGAGCTCAACCTCATCGGCGTGGCCGACGAGGCCCGCGACGCCTTCGTCGAGAAGCGCGACGCCAACTTTCACAAGTCGTAGGAGGTCGCAGTGGCCGACAAGCGCATGACAGAAGAGGAGGTGGTCGCGCAGCTGCAGAGCGGCATGACCATCGGCATCGGCGGCTGGGGCTCGCGCCGCAAGCCCATGTCGCTCGTGGCGGCCATCGCCCGCTCCGGCCTTCGCGACCTCACCATCGTCTCCTACGGCGGCCCCGACCTGGGCCTGCTCTGCGCCACCGGCAAGGTGAAGCGGGCCATCTACGGCTTCGTCTCGCTCGACACCATCCCGCTCGAGCCCCACTTCCGGGCAGCCCGCCAGAAGGGGGCCATCGAAGCCTCGGAGATTGACGAGGGCATGCTCCAGTGGGGCCTCTACGCCGCCGCCCTCCGCCTGCCCTTCCTTCCCACCCGCGCCGGACTCGGCTCCGACGTCATGAAGGTCAACCCCTGGCTCAAGACCATCGCCTCGCCCTACGACGCCGATGAGACGCTGGTCGCCATGCCGGCCCTCCACCTCGATGCCGCGCTCGTCCACATGAACCTCGCCGATGCGCAGGGCAACAGCGCCTTCCTAGGACCCGACCCCTACTTCGATGACCTCTTCTGCATGGCCGCCGAACGCCGCTTCGTCTCCTGCGAGCGCATCGTCTCGGCCGCCGAACTGGCCACCTCGCCGCTGCAGAGCCTGCGGGTGCAGCGCTGGATGGTCGACGGCGTGGTCGAGGCTCCCCGCGGCGCCCACTTCACCGAGTGCCTGCCCGACTACGGCCGCGACGAGGCCTTCATGAAGGAGTATGCCGCCTCGGCCAAGTCGCCCGAGGCCTGGACCGCCTTCTACGACCGCTACATCGCCGTTGATCACAAGGGCTACCTCGCAGCCATGGAGCAGCGCTCATGAGCGACATCACCCGCGCAGAGGTCTGCATTGTGGCCTGCGCCGACGCCTTCCGTGGCGACGGCGAAATCCTCGCTAGCCCCATGGGCTACACCTCCATGATGGGCGCTCGTCTCGCACGGCTCACCTTCGAGCCGCTGCTCGCCATGTCGGACGGCGTCGCCACCCTCACCGGCTTTGGCCGGAGCGAAGAGGGCCGCCTCACCCAGACCGCCGAAGGCTGGATCCCCTACCGGACCATCTTCGACATGGTCTGGCATGGCCGCCGCCACGTCATGATGGGCGCCAGCCAGATCGACCGGTTCGGCAACCAGAACATCTCCATGGTGGGCGACTTCGCGCAGCCCAAGGCACAGCTCATCGGCGCCCGCGGCGCACCGGGCAACACCATCAACCACCGCACCAGCTACTGGGTGCCGACCCACAACCCGCAGGTCTTCGTGCCCGCCGTCGACTTCGTCTGCGGCATCGGCAACGACCGGGCCCGCGCGCTCGGAAAGGCGGCCCGCTTCCACCACCTGCACCGGGTCATCACCTCGCTCTGCGTGCTCGACTTCGAGACGCCCGACGGCAGCATGCGGGTGCGCTCGCTCCACCCCGGCGTGACGCTCGACGAGGTCAAGGCCGCGACCGGCTTCGAGCTCGCCGTCGCCCCCGACCTGGCCGAGAGCCGGCTGCCGAACGAGGCAGAGCTGGCCATCATCCGCACCACGCTCGACCCCAAGGGTTTTGCCGCCAAGGAGCTCGGAGCGTGAGCCGGCCAAACCCCCTCAAGACCCGTTTCACCGAGCTCGTCGGCGTAGACTACCCCATCGTGCAGACCGGCATGGGCTGGGTCTCTGGCGCCCGCCTCACCGCGGCCACCGCCAACGCGGGCGGCCTCGGCATCCTCGCCTCGGCCACCATGACCTACGAGGAGCTCGAGAGCTCCATCGCCGCCGTAAAGAGCCGCACGAGCCGCCCCTTCGGCGTCAACATGCGGGCCGACCAGGCCGACGTGATGAAGCGGGTCGACCTGCTCATTGAGCAGGGTGTGGCGCTCGCCAGCTTTGCGGCTGCGCCCAACAAAGAGGTTATCGGACGGCTCAAGGCGGGCGGCATCAAGTGCATGCCCACCATCGCCGCCAAGCGCCACGCGCAGAAGGTGGAGGAGTGGGGCGTGGACGCGGTCATCTGCCAGGGCGCAGAGGGCGGCGGCCACACCGGCTCTATTGCCACCAGCGT
>JBIIFW010000383.1:0-2933 GCA_044236985.1 Bradymonadia bacterium
CAAGCGTGGGCATCTCGTTGTCGCGCGCCTTGAGACCGTCCGAAATCATCGTCATGCAGAAGGGGCAGTTGACCACGACCGCATCGCCGCCGGCCGCAATGGCCATGTCGGAGCGGTGGACGTTGACCCGCTTACCGGTGTGCTCCTCCATCCACATGCGGCCGCCACCGGCGCCGCAGCAGAGGGCCTTGCGCTCCTTCCACTCCATCTCCTTGATCTCGGCGCCGGGGACCTGCGCCAGCGCCTGGCGCGGGTTGTTGTAGTCGTCGTTCCAGCGGCCGATGTAGCAGGAGTCGTGGTAGACATACTTCTTGTGGCTGTTGGCGGTCAGCGTGACCTTGCGCTCGCGGATGAGGTCGTTGAGCAGCTTGGTGTGGTGGATGACCTCGTAGTGGCCACCGACCTGCGGATACTCCTTCCCAATGGTGTGGAAGCAGTGGGGGCAGGTGGTGATGATCTTGGTCACCTTGTAGGTGTTCAGGATCTCGACGTTGGCGGTCGCCATGGCATGGTAGAGATACTCGTTGCCGATACGACGCGCGGCATCGCCCGTGCACTGCTCCTCGGGGCCGAGGATGGCGAAGCTGACGCCAGCCCGCTTGAGGATCTTGGCCATCGCCTGGGTAACCTTCTTCTGGCGGTCGTCGAAGGAGCCGGCGCAGCCAACCCAGAAGAGGTACTCGGGCGGCGTCTCGAGCTCCGACATCAGCGGGATATCGAGGCCCTCGGCCCACTCCGCGCGGGTGCGGTTGGGCACGCCCCAGGGGTTCTGGCTGCGCTCCATGTTCTTGAAGGTACGCGACACCTCCGGCGAGACGTCCGACTCGGTGAGGATGATGTAGCGGCGCATGTCGATGATGGTGTCGACATGCTCGATGTTGACGGGGCAGTTGGCCACACAGGCGCCGCAGGTGGTGCAGGCCATGAGCTCTTCTTTGCTGATGATGCCGCCGGCGAGGAGGGGGAATTCGTGGTCCTTCTTGCCCTCCTGGAGGACGATGCGCCCCTTCTCCTTGATGTGGTCCTTGAGCTTGTGGATGATCTGCATCGGGTTGAGCTCTTTGCCCGTATTGAAAGCGGGGCAGTAGTGCTCACAGCGGGCGCACTCGGTGCAGGCGTAGGTGTCGAGGAGCTGCTTCCACGAGAGGTCCTCCAGCTTGCTCGCGCCGAAGTACTCGGCGTTCTCGTTCTCGAGGTCGATGGGATAGAGCGCGCCGTTGGGCTCAAGCTTGCGGAAGAAGACGTTGGGCATCGCGCCGAGCAGGTGAAGATGCTTTCCGAGCGGGATGTAGTTGGCGAAGAAGACGACGATGGCGAGGTGGCCGAAGTACATCGACTGCCCGAAGAGGTGGAGTCCGCCGTCGGCGGGCTTCGACGCAGCTCCGCCGAAGAGGGTGGCTACGAGGCTAGCGATGGGGGTGAAGGAGGTGTCCCAACGCTCTGCGATATCGGCGACGGGCGTGGTCGCAATCTCGGCTCCATGGAAGAGGAACTTGGTGACCATAAGGCCACCGATACCGGCGAGGATCACGGCCGCGTCGGAGGTCTGGATGGAGTGGGCCGGGCGAACGATGAAGCGGCGGATGCCGAGCAGCGTGACGGCTGCAAGGACGAGCAGACCGGCCACATCCTGCGCGAGCAAGAGACCATTGTAGGCGGTCAAGCCGATGATCTGGCCGAAGGTGAAGGTCGGGAAGAAGCCCCGAATCATGTATTCGAAGGTCTCAACTTGGAGCATGAGGAAGCCCCAGAAGACGAAGAAGTGGAGCATACCCGCATACTCACGGATGACGCGGGTCTGCCCTCCGACCAACTGTGCGAAGCCGATAAGACGCGGGTTGAGGTCGTCGAGGCGGGTGCGCTTGTCGGTCATACCAAGCGTCAGATAGCGAAAGAGCCAGTAGACGGTTTGGCCGGCGAAGTAGAAGCCGACGCCAAAGGCGATGGCGACGATCAAGGGGCGGAGAAAATCCATGCAGACACCTTCCGTTTCGACGCGGGCGGTAACGCCTCGCGGTGCGCCGCGTCATAGCCCTGACGGGCGGCATCGGCAAGGAGTTGCGCATGGGAGCGTCAGAGAATCGGAAGGCGGGATGGGCGCGCTGCAGGTTGCCTGCGCCCTACTCCACAATCTCGGTCTTCTGGTTCATCGAGCCCGCCAGGTTGCAGCCGGTGCCGGCGCAGGAGAGGCTGAGGACGACCGTCGAGGCTGTCTGCGTCGCGGGGAGGCGGAGCCGGCCGATGACCCCACTGAGACAGGCGTCTGCATCTGGTGCCAGCGTCGGCTCGGACCAACGCCACGCCGGCTCGCCTTCGGGGCCGACGACAACTTGGGCTCCCCAGGCAGCCAGTGCCGCCGGCGGCTGAGGGGCCAGCGTCGGACACTGGGCGCCGAGGTCGCCGAGCGCGCGGAGAGACGAGGCGAGGTCTGCCGCTGTGGGCTGCTCGGGGATCGGCGGCTCGACGGGCGGCGCCCCTCCGCCAAGGTAGTAGCGACGCTGCAACAGGCGGGTGGTCGAGGCCCGGGCGAACTGCAGTTTCAAGAGCGCAGCGGAGAGGCAGGCTGCTTGCGGCGCAGGGAGGCTCGCGCCTGCGAAGGAGGTAGCGGCGGCGCGGGCAGGCCGGCCTGTCTGCTCGACCTCCATCAGCACGCCAAGGTAGCCGGCGCGGGCGCCGAGATCCGGCGTGGCGGCAGAGCCATCCAGATCGAGACAGGCTTTGGCGGCGGGAATGAGGCCGTTGAGGACCACCCTGTCTTCGCTCACGACCGGCATCTCGCCGAGCTTGCGGTAGGCGGGCGGCAGCGAGGGGGCGTCGCGCCCCGGTCGGGCGGCAGCGTGAGCATGGCCCGAACCAGAACCCTCGCCTTCGAGCTCGGCGGGGCGTGAGGCCTGCTTCATGAGCAGCACGAGCGCGCCCGAAGCGACCATCAC
>JBIIFW010000055.1:0-10898 GCA_044236985.1 Bradymonadia bacterium
CACTTAGTTCGGTCTGAGTGACGGTCTCAAGGGGGTGATTCTGTTTCATTTTTCGCTCCCTAAAATCAGCAGATGCACTGGGGGGATCGGCCGGTTCGTTCGGCCAATTCACCGCGTGTTTATCGCGGAATACAATGGGATTGCGGTGTGGTTCCGCCTCCCGAACGTTGAGGTTTGTAGACCTGCACAGGGGCGTGAGCAACGATTCTAGACAACTGTTCTTTTTAGAACGGTTCTACAAAAGTTACCCCCACGTTGGCGTTAGTTTACTTTTGTAAACAATTCAACATGAGCTGGGCGAGTTCTGACTACCGAGAGGGCTGTGATTCGACCAACCGGTCCACCACGCGGAGACCGGAGAGCCGGTAGCCGTCGCCGTCGCGCATGAGGAAGGCCGTGAGTCCCCGCTTCCGCAGCTCTCCGATCGCGACATAGACGCGGGCACGTGCGGCGTCGGGTAGCGCCCGTTCGCCCTGCCAGCCCGCCTCGAAGAGCTGGTCTGTGGAGCGGGCCTCACCCTGCTCCATGGCCTCGATCAGCGAGGCGAGAAGACGCCTCAGGGTGGGCCGTTGCGATAGGTCGACGAGCGGGTGGCCCGGCACGACAAAGCCGAGCCCCTCGCGGTGGGTCAGTCCCTGCGCGAGGCGGTCGCTGGTGCGTCGGAGTAGGCGGGTCCAGAGGCCCTCGCTCAGGCGGGGGTGATGGCGAAGGGCCTGGTCGAGCTCGCGGGTGGAGGCGGAGCCGGCCGGCGGGAGTGCGAGTGGCGGGTTGCCGACGAGGGCGCCGAAGGAGGCAAAGAGCCGCGCGTGGTGGTGATCCTGCATGGCGTGGAAGGTCTCGGCGACCTCTCGCCAGCGCCGGCTGGCCTCTAAGAGGCGGCCCTCTTCGATGAGCACCAGGGCGAAGACAGCGGTCGTCCAAGCGTAGAGGCGGGGCTGCCGATCGTCGATGCTGGCGACGGCTTCTTCGAGCGGTGCGCGGGCCTCGTCCGGGCTGCCGCGATCGAGCGCAGAGAGGGCAAAGAGGGTGGCGGTTGTGGCCCTCATGGCGCGGCTCTGGAGGGCCACGAAGGTGGCCGTGGCTTCGCGGAGCTGCGCCTCCGCCTCGTCGTGACGGCGCAGGTTGAGGAGGGCCTGCGCGGTGGTGACGGCGGCGCAGGCACGGTCGAAGAGGTCGCCCTGGCGGTCGAAGGCGAGGCGGGCGCGGAGCGCATGTTCGAGCGACCGTTCGAGCATCAGGTCTGCGGCCTCAATGGAGGAGAGCAGTCCGTGTGCGCGGGCCTCTGCGATGTGGAGGTGGTTGTCGCGTGCGATCCGGAGTGCCTCCTGCGCGATGGCCCGAGCACCGTCTGCATCGTCGAGCCCGAGCCGTATGGCTGCGGAGGTTCGGAGGGCGTCGGTTGCGGCGAGCGGTGCGAAGCGAGAGGCGGTGCGATCGAGGAGCAGGGCGGCCTCATGCAGGCGGCCTGCGGCGTAGAGGCCGCGTGCCTGCTCCAGGTTGGCCTCGCCGCCCAGCTCGGGGTGATCGATGAGTGGCGAGGTGAGGAGCAGTGCTTCGTCGATGTCGCCGGCCTGGCGTCGGAGACGCGCACGCAGCAGGTGGCTCGCGGGGTCTGTGACGGAGCCGGAGGCGAGCAGCGCGAGCATGGTCCGGCGGGCCGGCTGTTCGGCGGTGTCGGCAAGGAGCTGAAGCGCCTGCCATCGTCTCGTTTGCGGGAGCTCGAGCCGCTCCAACGCGGCCGCGATGCTGTCCCAGGTGGCGCCATCGAGCGGGCCCGGGACGACCGCATCTCGCGCGGTGAGTCGGTCGAGGTTGGCCGCGAAGGCGGTCGTGAGTTCGGGGGCGAGCAGCTGCAGGTTTCGGAGCGCTGCGGCGATGGGGCGGGGGAGCCGGAGCCCTGCGAGGCTCCAGCGGATGAGGTTGAGCGGGACCATCGAGAGGGCGACCGCTTCGAGGGCTTTGCGGCTCAGCTTGCAGCGGTCGGCGAGCTCGCGGAGTGGGGCGCCGTCTGGCAGCAGGGCGAGTTCGGCGAGGAGCTGTCGCTGCGCAGGCTCGAGGTCGCGGAGCTGTCTGGTGAGCTGGTGGGCGAGGTCGCCACCGTCGAGGTCGGAGGGGAGCCCAGCGAGGTCGCGGGTGGCCTGTTCGATGCGTTCGACGGCTGTGCCTTGGGCCAGCTCGCGCCGCGCTGCCGATTCTAGCGCCGTCAGGCCATCACAGGCCAGCTGGAGCGATTCGGGCAGTGCAGCGGGGTTGTTCACCGGTCGCCGAGGTCGAGGCCGCCGGGATAGGCGTAGGAGACGTCGCAGCCGTAGCCGTAGACGGAGAGACCTGCGGGCTGGCCGGCCACGAGCGAGTGGGTGCCGGGCGTGACCGGCAGGCGGACAACCTCCCAGTTGGTGCCGGCGATGGGCTCGCGGGCGGCGGTCACGGTTGCGTCGTCGAGGATGAGCGAGGCGCCCGTGGGGAGGGCGATGCCGATGTAGTTCTGGATGTACCCTTCTGGGACGTAGAAGGTGTAGTCGGCGCGGAACTGGGAGGCGGCGGAGGGAAGCAGGAAGGCGGGGTCGCCAATGCGCTTGAAGGTGCCGTCTCCGACGGGGCACTCGGTGGAGGTGGGGATGGCGCAGCCCGAGGTGACGCTGCGGCTGCAGCTTCCGGAGATGCCGGGGTAGAAGGAGCCGACCATGAACTGGCCGACAGAGATGGGGCCGTCTGCGCTGACGACGAAGTCGCCGTTGTAGTTGAACTCCACAGCGTCGCCCGCCTCGCGGAGGGTGCGGCCATCGACGCCCGCGATCACGGGGGTGGTGCGGAGGGTGGTTCCGGCATTTGCGGCCATGACGCGATAGACATCGTCTTCGGTGCCGCGGCGGGCGAACTTGGTGAGGACCAGCTCGGTGCCCCAGGTGGAGAGGGGGTAGAGCTGCTGCTCGAGGTGGTCTGCAGCGCCCGTGTCGTCGGGGATGTAGGAGGCCTCGGAGCCTGAGAAGACGGCGATGGGCTGGGTGGCGTTGATGAGCATGCCGGTGAGGTCGGCCGGGTCGTCTGGATCGGGATCGTCGCCGTTGTTGCGGTCTGCCATGAGGTTGACCACCTGGCCCTGGGTGAGGGTGAGGGTCTGCGTGCCGCCGGGCGCGATGGCGGGGACGCCGGAGCCTGCGCGGATGCCGGCGGGGGAGGTGACGGTTACCTCGGTGGAGCCGGGGGCGGAGGCGACGATGGTGGCGTACCAGCGGGCGGAGAGGCGGGCGAAGATGGCGAGGTCGTCGCCCGAGTAGTAGCCCATGACCCGGTACTGGGTGCCGAGCGCGTTGGCGGGCAGGAGCAGCGAGGCGTCGTTGGAATAGCCTGCGACGAGGTTGTTGGGCGGGTTGAACTGGTGGACGGTGACCGGGCCGTCGGCCTGGACGCGGTAGGCGGCATTGGAGATGCCGGTGCCATCGATCTGGGAGACGGCGCCGAGGTTGATGAGGGTGAGGTCGCCGGCTGCGACGGTGCCGCTAAAGAGGGGGGCAGCGGAGCCCTGGGTGACGGTCACGTTGACGGAGGAGCGGCCTGGGTTGGAGACGGAGACGGCGAAGCCGAGCCCGCGCGCCTCGTTGTCGAGGTAGGTGGCCCAGAAGTCGCAGCCGAGGTACTCCTTGTCTGTGAAGGTGCAGGGGTCTGCATCCTGGCACTGGCCGGCGACACAGATGCCGGCGCAGGACTCGAGTGCGGTCTGTGTTGCGCCGTCGGCGTTGCAGGCCACCACATCGTTGCCGCGGCAGGAGAGGGCGCCCGGGTCGCAGAGCTGGGCGGTGCAGGCGCCGTCGCGGCAGTAGGGGGTTTCTGCCGGGCAGGCGGTGTCGACGAAGGCGGTTCCGTCGGCGTTGCAGGTGCGGGTGAAGCCGGCGTTGGCGCAGGTGGTGGGGTCGGAGGGGCTGCAGAGGGGCGCGGTGCCGACCTCGCAGCTGCCGTTGCGGCAGGTCTCGCCGGTGGCGCAGGGGATCTCGCGGACGGAGCCGTCGGCGAGGCAGATGCCGGAGATGGTGGCGCTGACGCAGGTGAGCTCGCCGGGGCCGCAGATGCCGTCGTCGGTGTCGTCGATGGTGCCGGTGTCTGTATCGGCGGTGGTGTCACTGGAGCCGGTGTCGTTCTGGAGGCAGCCGCGGCCAATGCAGCCGGTGTCCTCTGTGGACTTGGCGGCGCTGCTTTCGGTGCAGGCGACAAGCGGGAGGCAACAGAGCAGCAGGGTGGCGCGGAGGTAGGACATGATTCGGACCGTGTGTGCGGGGGAGGAGCGTCACCCTAGCGTGAAGCGTTGTGCGGCATTCCTTAATCGGTCTAAATCGCGATGGCGCGATGCGGCACGAAATGGGGAGCGGTACCGTTTAGGAGGGTCCCGAGAGGGTGGAAAGTGTCGCCGCTACGCGGGGCTCCGCCGGCGCGGGTGCGCTGGAGTTGCGCGCGTCGGGCGGCCGTGGTTAACGAGCGGCTCGCGGCTGCGCCGACGCGCGCCCGAAGGAGCCCTCGCCATGATGCTGTACCGATTCATCCCCGCACTGCTGCCGCTGCTGCTGGCCTGTTCAGCGACCGATCTGAGCAGCGGCAAGGCGGCCGATGTGGCGACCGATGCCGACGAGGACACGAACCGGCCGGGGCTGAACGACACGGGCGACACGAGCGCTGCCGACACCTCCGCGGACACCGCTGCCGATAGCAGCGACACGTCGGTGGCCGATACGGAGGCCGATTCGACTGCCGATACCGCAGCCGACACCACGGCGGACAGCGGGGCCGACACCGCGTCGGATACCGGGACTGCCGATACGGGTTCGACCGACACGGGCAGCGATACGGCGGTGAGCTGCGACGAGGGCGAGACCCTCTACGCCGGCGTGCGGCTGGTAGACCGGAACGGCGACCCGCTCGAGGAGGGCGACCTGCTCGATGTGACCATCGAGGTGATGGGCAGCGGGCCTGCGACGGCCGGCGAGCTGCGGCTGGAGAGCTGGTCGATCGCGATCGATGCCGACTCGTTTGCGGGCACGGGGCTGGAGCTGAGCGGTTCGCTCGTGACGGGGCCGCGCGCCACGCTGCAGACCGACGCGCTGCGGCCGGGCCGCATCACGGGAACGGCCATGGTGGTGAGCACGAGCGAGCTGGCTGGGCTGACGGTGTCGCTGCATCGGGAGCGGTGCGAGCTTCCACGGTCGCGTGCTGCTGCGGTGCTCCAGGCCATCGGCGGCGGCAGCAAGATCCCCTTCTGCATCGATGCGGCGGAGTACCGGTCGCTGCAGGTGGCGCCCGCGGTGACGCTCCGCTCAACGCAGCAGTACCTGACCGCCAACGGCGCCCGAAACGACCTGTTCGCGGAGAACTTCATCTTCTGCCCGCAGGCGCCGACCATCGTGCACCAGGTGGAGCTCTGCATCACCCGTGCGCCGGGTCAGACGATGACCTTGGCGGGTAGCTATGCCGGCGGTGGCCAGTGGGAGGTGGACGACTTTGCGCTGTTCGAGACGCGGTCGCGCGGGTTGCTCTTTGCCGACGGCTTTACGACGCAGCACCATCCGGGCGACAACAACTTCTGGTGCGGTGCGTTGGGCGAGCCTGCAGGCCACCTCTGCCCTGCCAGTACGGGCTGCGTGGCCTCGCTGCGTGAGGTGGCGACGGGCCGTATGCTGACGCCGATTGCGACCACCGAGGCGCTGGCGCCCACGCTCCGCCGCTTTGACGACGGCGCGGTCCATGTGGAGTCGCTGCTGCCCGACGATGGCCGGTCTGTGGACCTGACCGTGACCGCGCTCGACACCGGCATCGAGGGGAACCTCGGCCCCGGCCTCTACCTGCTCATGGGGCCGCCTTAGGCCCACAAAGCGCGAGGAAGCGGGGCCAGGCAGCAACGAAGTAGTCGCGGGTGCGCGGCCACTCCTCGTGGTTGTCTTCCTCCGCGGTCGGCCAGCCGCTGTGGGTGAGGGTGACGAGCGTCTCGGCCTCCACCTCTGCGAAGGTGACCTCAACCCGGGTGAAGCGAGAGCGGGCGTGGGTGAGGTGGGGCGGCGCGTTCCAGGTGAAGGCGAGCCGATGGCCCGGCTCTGCTGCAAGGATGGTGCAGCCTTCGCTGCCCCGTTCGCCAGCGGGTGCCTCGTCCAGGAAGTACCACTCGAAGCGGCCGCCGGCATGGGGCTCGATGCGGGTCTCGACGCCTGTGTGCTGCTGGATGAGGGCGCTGCTCGTGAGCCGGTCGAAGGCCTCGTCTGCGCTGCAGGCCCAGCGCTGCGTGACGGTGAAGGGGTTCACGCCCGCTCCGCGCCGCGCTCGGTGAGCCAGGCGGCGATGGGGCCGAAGACCTTGGCCGGAGCCTCGTTGCCGACGAAGAGGTCGGCGTGGGAGTACCAGTCGTCCGGGGTGCCGACGACCAGCTCATCGGCACGGCCGCCCCAGCGGGTGCGGACCGAGGCGACCGAGTCGGTGGGGACGATGCCATCTCGGTTGGCGCGGGTGACCAGCAGCGGCACGGTGACCTTTCGGACCTCCTCGGCGATGTCGCGGCCACGGACCGTCAGGGTGCCTGCGGCGAGCCACTCGGAGAGCTCACGGTTGAGGCGGGGCTGCGGGTTCTCGACCGTGTGGGCCAGCTCGTGGAGGGCGTGCAGATCGACGTGGGCCGGGTTGAGGTAGACATGGGCGAGCCGCGGCATGCGCTGCAGCAGCGGGAGGGCGGCCCGGACCATGGAGCGGGTGCCGCGGAGCTTGAGGCGCTCGATGAGTTCGGGGCGGATGCCGAGCAGCTTGAAGAGGAGCGGCGGGCGGTCCCAGTGGATGGGGGAGCCGATCGTCACCACGGCGCCGACGCGGCTCTGCTGCGGGTGGAGCGCCAGGTAGGTGTAGGCGATGGTGCCGCCGAGGCTGCAGCCGATGAGCGAGATGGGGTGGCCGGAGCTGGCGGTTGTGCGGCTGATGAATTCGAGGACGGCGGGTAGGTCGACGCCGGCGAAGGCTGCGAAGGAGGGTGGCTCCGCGGCGGGTGAGGTGGCGCGGGAGCCGCCCTGGGCGCGGAGATTGAGCGACCAGACCTCGAAGCCGGCCTCGGCCAGGCAGAGCTCCATGGAGGTGCCGCGGGGGTGGAAGCCGAAGAGGAAGCTGTTCATCCCGTAGCCGGGGATGATGGCGATGGGGGCGAGCGCCGGGTTGTGGAGCGTGCGGTGGCGGGCCTGCCGGAGCTGGAGGTTCCAGCCGTCGTGGTTGGGGACCTGGTGGTGCTGAATGTCGAGCATGTGGGGCCGGATGCTTGCGTGTGGTCGGCAACAAACCTAACTCGCCGGCCTACCCGAGAGCGAGGATGGAGCGATGATAACGGCAGAAGAGATTCGCGCGAAGTTGTTGGAGGCCTTTCCGCATGCGCGGGTGCAGGTCGTGGACACGACAGGCACCTTCGATCACTTTGATGCGGTGGTGGTAGAGGAGAGCTTCCGGACGCTGTCGCGTGTGCGTCAGCATCAGGCCGTGTATGAGGCGCTGGGCGATGCCTTCCGCGACCGGATTCATGCGCTGGCGCTGAAGACGATGGCCCCCTGATTTTTGAACCAACGAACCCTGAGGAGAGCATCATGAGCGAGAAGATTTCGTTGCCCATCGCAGCAAACCAGAGTGGCCCCGGCCAGCAGAGCGCACCCCGCACGCGCGCCCAGGGCGGCGACGTGATGAGCGAGATCGAGGCCGAGGTGAAGGGCCAGAAGGTCTTCCTCTACATGAAGGGGACGCCCGACTTTCCGCAGTGTGGCTTCTCGGCCCGCGTGGTGCAGATCCTGCAGCACCTGGGTGCCGAGTTCGGCTCGAGCGACATCCTTGTGGACCCCGAGAAGCGCGACGCTGTGAAGGTGTACGGCAAGTGGCCGACCATCCCGCAGCTCTACATCGACGGCGAGCTCGTGGGTGGCTGCGACATCACGACGGAGATGTTCCAGTCGGGCGAGCTTCAGACGCTGCTGGGCGCTTCGAAGTAGTCAGTTCCGCCAGGCCATCCGGAGGATGAGGCCGGGGCCGGCGGGATAGCCCGTGTACCAGAAGCCGCCGTCGAGTCCGCCGCCAACCGAGAGGGAGGAGGTGAGGGCGTAGTCGGCGCGGCCGTAGAAGCCCACGTTCTGTGCCTGTTCGCCCCAGCCGTTCGAGAGCTGGAGCGCGCCGGACGGAACAAGGTTGAGCGCGGGATAGACCTCTGCTGCGGGTCGCTCCTCTTCCACATTCAACCGGGCGACGAGGCCGACGGTGTAGGACCAGCGGGGGCTGTCGCCCCAGGGCGACCAGAGCGAGGCGCCGGCGACGATCTGGTCTGCCGCATCGCCGCGGTGGGCGTAGGCCAGGTCGGCGCCATACCAGCTTGTGCGGTTGGTGGCGGTGAGGTGGAGGCCGACTTCGGTGGTCTCGTAGTCGGGCCCCTTGGGGGCATAGAGGGTGGTGTCGTCGGCCGGCACTTCGCGGATGGCGTAGAGGGCCTGCTCCTGCGTGTGGAAGGTGTGTGCGACGGTGAGCGAGAGGGCGCTCAGCTCGCGCTGCAGGGCAACCCAGCGGAGGCCGGCGGTGGGGTCACCGAAGCGGAGGAAGCCGTCGTCGCCGAGCGCTGCGTAGTCGAGGAGCGGTGCATTGATCAGGAGCTCGACCGAGGGCAGGAGGTGGGTCTCGGCGTAGAGCCGGAGGTTGAGGTTGGTGCTGTCGGGGCCCTCGACGATGCCGTCGCTGGTGCGGGTGGCGGGCCCCCAGAGTGCATAGGCTCCGAGCTCAGCGTAGGTGGTGCCGGTGGGGGCCGTCCAGCCGGCGGCGCGGCCCGTGGCGGGGAGGAGGAGGAGGGTGGCGAGGAGGAGGAGGGTGCGTTTCAACGGGGCCTGCCGCGAGAGGGGGTTTGCTTGTGAGATGCGCGACGAGGGTGGTAGGTGCCCTGCCTCGTTGAAGCGTGCGCAGAGAGGTCGGCGATGCCAGTACAGTACTACGGTCCGAAGGGTTACATTCTGCGGAGCGGCCACGAGGGTGTGCTGTCGCGCGGGCTCCCGCTGGTGGAGCCGACGGAGCCGTCGATTGTGGCGCCGCACGAGAAACTTTTTATCCGCACCCACCAGGCGATGGAGATCTGGTTTGACCAGATGAACGATGAGCTGGAGTATGCGCGGACAGTGCTCTCGCAGCCGCGCGTGGCGGAGAGCGAGGTGAGCGATGTGGCGCGTCATGTGGCCCGTTGCACGACGATCACTGCGCTGCTGACGGAGCACATGGAGGTGCTGGAGACGCTGTCGTCGATCGACTTCTTCGACTTCCGCCAGAACCTGTTTGGCGCGGCCGGCTTTGACTCGTTCCGGTTCCGTGAGTTTGAGTGGCTCGCCGGCCTCATCGACAACGGCTACCTGGCCTACGCGTCGGAGCGCGCGCCCCACTTTGCGGGCGGCGAGGAGTTCGAAGCGACGGCGGCCCGCTACCAGTCGTTCTGGCACCGGCGGATGGAGACGGTGGTGGACCCTTCGACCGCGATCTTGAAGGGCCGCGACCGGACGTTGTCCGACAGCAGCGTGCGTGCGCTCATCATGACCTGGCTGGAGCGCACGCCCTATCCCGACCCAGCGGGCGGTGCGCCGTCTCCGACGCATCGTGATACCTTTGTGGCCCTGTATCGTGGCCGGTTTGAGGAGGCCTTTCGCCGCGATCTGGAGCAGGCGCGTGGCGCCGATCCTGGTGGGCCTGGCGCGGGCCGTTCGTCGCACGACGACGCCGATGTGGCACAGGCGCTGGCACGGCTCGACTGGTTCGTTTCGTCGCCGGCCCGCTGCGCGATGCTCTTCATTCTGCAGTATGCCCACCTGCCGCTGCTCACCTGGCCCAAGGAGCTGCTGGAGGGGGTGCTGACGCTCGATCAGGGCATCATCACTTGGCGTGGTCGCCACATCGAGATGGTGAGCCATGTGCTTGGCGGCGGCCGTCTTTCCACGGGCGGTCAGAAGGGGTCGGGGCTGACCTATCTGCGCCAGACGATGCTGCTCCGGATCTTCCCCGAGACCTCCGACGCGCGCAGTTTCCTGCTTGGCCACCGCGAGGCCTCGGGGCTCTATGAGGCGGCGGCCTGGCAGCCCTTTCAGCTCGGCACTTCGCTCTAGCGGAGGCCGGTTGCCTCGCGTGCGCGGTCTGTTACCTGACGCGCGACGGCGCGGGCTCGGAGTGCGCCGTGTGCCAGCGCCTTGTCCACAGAGGCGCGGTCCTGCATAAGGGCGTTGTAGCGTTCGCGGGCGGCACCGAAGCGCGCTTCGAGTGCGGCCAGCAGGTCGAGCTTGGCGTGGCCGTGGCCGTAGCCGCCGTTGCGGTACTTCTCCTCGAGGATGGTCACCTCTTCGGGCGAGGCGACCAACTTGTAGAGGGCCATGACGCTGCAGCTGTCGGGGTCTTTGGGAGCCTCGAGCGGCGTGCCGTCGGTTTTGATGAGCATGACCCGCGCCTTGAGCTGCTTGGCGGGCGCAAAGATGGGGATGGTGTTGTCGGAGCTTTTGCTCATCTTGAGGCCGTCGATGCCGGGAACAGGCACGGGCGTGCCGAGCTCGTAGACGGGGAGCTTGAAGACCTCGCGGCCATACTGGTTGTTGAAGAGGGTGGCCATGTCGCGGCACATCTCCACATGCTGCACCTGATCGGAGCCGACGGGGACGACATCGGTGTCGCAGGCGAGGATGTCTGCGGCCATGAGCACGGGGTAGAAGAAGAGGCCCATGCTGGCGGGGAGGCCGCGGTTGACCTTGTCTTTGTAGGAGTGGGCCCGGTCGAGGAGGCCCTTGCCGGTGGCGGTGGCGAGGAGCCAGGAGAGCTCGCAGACCTCGGGCACATCGCTCTGCCGGAAGAGGGTGGCGCGGTCGGGGTCGAGGCCGAGCGCGAGGTAGGTTGCG
>JBIIFW010000384.1:0-2923 GCA_044236985.1 Bradymonadia bacterium
AGCTGTTTGCTGACGATGGAGGTCATGGGATAGAGGCGTGTACCGCGCCCGCCCGCGAGCAGAATTCCCTTGGTCTCTGCCATCAGGCCTCTCCTGTTCCATTGCCGCCTGCGCGGGTCGCATACCAAGTCTGCTCGAAGGCGCGATAGGCTCCCGTGGTGACCGAAGCCGTCCAGGCTCCGTTGGCCAGATACCAGGCCACCGTCTGCGCCAGGCCGTCGCGCAGCGAGACCCGCGGCGCCCAGCCCAGCTCGCGCCGCATCTTCGAGATGTCCATCGCGTAGCGGAAGTCGTGGCCAGGCCGGTCGGTCACAAAGGAGATCAGCTTGCGCGAGCGGCCTACGGGCTCGCCTGCCGCCTCGTCATGGAGGTCGAGCAGCAGCTCAACCAAGGCGAGGTTGGTGCACTCGCTCTCACCGCCAATACCGTAACTTCCGCCCAGCTCACCCGCCTCGAAGACGCGCAGGAGCGCCGCACAGTGGTCCTCTACGAACAGCCAGTCGCGCACATTGTCGCCTTTGCCATAGACCGGCACCACCTCGCCACGCCCTGCCCGAAGCAGCACCAGCGGGATCAGCTTCTCGGGGAACTGGTAGGGCCCGTAGTTGTTGGTGCAGTTGGTCACCAGCGAGGGAAAGCCGTAGGTGTCGTGCCAAGCGCGGACCATGTGATCGCTCGCCGCCTTCGAGGCCGAATAGGGGCTGTGAGGCTGGTAAGGCGTCGACTCGTCGAATCGCCCCGTGGCGCCGAGCGACCCGAAGACCTCGTCGGTTGAGACATGCAGGAACCGGCAGCCCTCGCGCCCTAGCCACGCCGCGCGCGCCGCCTCGAGCAGGGTCGCGGTGCCCTCAACATTGGTACGCACGAAGGCCATCGGACCCGCGATGGAGCGATCTACGTGGCTCTCCGCGGCGAGATGAAAGACCCCGTCGATGCGCTCCGAACCGAAGAGCCCGCGCACTGCTTCCGCATCGCAGATGTCGCCCTTCACAAAGTGGAAGCGGGGGTGCCGCCGAAGGTCGGCGAGGCTCTCGAGGTTGCCCGCATAGGTGAGCGCATCGAGCCCCACCACCTGCCAATCGGGCCGCTCCGAGAGCAGGTGGCGGACCAGGTGTGAACCGATGAAGCCTGCTGCGCCGGTTACAAGCACTCTCATGGCATGCCTCCACTTCGATTGCGCTCGAGCAGCGATACCAGCAGCTCCGCGATCCGCGTCGCCTCCTCTGTGGAGACCTCTCCATGAATCGGCAGCCGCACGATCCGTGAGGCGACCGCATCGGTCACGGTCAGCGTCTCGCTCCCTCCATGCGCCGGCGCCGCGTGGAGCGGCTCGTAGTGGCTCGTCGCACGCACCCCTGACTCTGCCATCGAAGCGAGCAACGATGCGCGCTCAACACCCGGCGGCAGGAGCATCCCGAAGAGGTGGGCGGGGTGCCCGTCTCTCTCATCGATTTTCTGCAGCGAAAAGCCCAACTGCTCCGACACCGGTTCGAGCGCGCTCCGATAGGCCGACCAGACAGCATGCCGGTGCGCCTGAATCGCCTCGAAAGACTCCAACTGCGCCAGCAGCACCGCCGCGTTCAGGTCGCTCATCAGGTAGCTCGAGCCCACGCAGCGCCAGGTGTACTTGTCCACCTCGCCACGCAAGAACCGGCTCCGGTCTGTCCCCTTCTCCCGCACCATCTCGGCGCGATGGAGCATCGACGCGTCGTTGACGACCAGAGCTCCGCCCTCGCCGCTCGAGAGGTTCTTCGTCGCGTGAAAGCTGAGCGCCGAGAGCGCCCCATACGATGCCACAGACCGGCCCGCATGGGTCGCTCCTAGGCTCTGCGCCGCATCCACCAGCAGCGGCACGCCATGACGCGCACAGAGCGCCTCCAGCTCTGCCAGCCGGTAGGAGACGCCGTTGTAGCCGACGGCGACCACGGCGCGGGTCCGCTCATTCAGCAGCGGCACAACCTCGTCCGGACCCATCGACCAGCGGTCTCCATCGACCTCTGCAAACCGAATCGTCACGCCACGCAGTGCGAAGGCGTTTGCCGTACTCGAGAAGGTGAAGCTCGGCATGATGACTTCGTCGCCAGGCTGAAGCCCGAGCACCAGCGGCATCATCTCAAGCGCATGGGTGCAGGAGGTCGTCAGCAACACCCGCTCCACGCCGAGCAGCTGCCCGAGCAGCGCGCTCGCGCGTCGGGTGAAGGGACCGTCGCCAGATGTCGAGCCCGAGCGGAGGCAGGCCGTCACATAGTCCGACTCCGCAGGGACCGCGCAGTGTCGTGCGAAGGGGATCACAGCGAACCTCGACGGAGCAGCAGCCCTGTGCGTGACGAATGCCGTTCCAGAGGCTTGGCCGTGAAGCCGTCGTAGCGTGCGACAACCTGCCAGCCAGTCCGCCCCAGAAGCGACTCCCACTCAGCGAGCGACCGTACCGCACGCTCGAACCCGTGGTGCCAAAATCCATCGTCGCAGTGCGCAGACAGCTCGACCCGAAACCCCTCGTAGTAGCCTATCCAACTCCTACGCTCGGTCACAACCATACCCCTGCGTTCCGCGAACACAACCGGCTCAAAACTGGCCGTCTCCTGCTCACGCGTCACAAGCTCCAGCATCAGCAGGCCGCCCTCCACAACCGTCGCGGCAAGACCCGCGAACAGCCGGAGGTCCTCCTCTTCGCTCATCCAGAGCCCGGGCAGATTCCCACCCAGCACCACGATGTCGAAACCATGCTCTACCGGCAGCGCGCGTGCGTCGGCACAGAGCAGCTCCACCGTCAGACCACGCGCCGCGGCCCGCTCAGCGAGCGCGGCGAGCCGCTCAGCACTCACATCGTTTGCCGTCACCGACGCGCCCGCTTCGGCGCAAGCCAGTGCATACCGACCCAGCCCCGCGCATGCATCCAGCACCCGCTTGCCGGCCCATCCAT
>JBIIFW010000385.1:0-2916 GCA_044236985.1 Bradymonadia bacterium
GGAGCGCAAGCTCGGCAAAGCCGTGGACGAGCGACCAGGCGGCGGCGCTCGATTCCTCCCGCTCGTTGCTCGGGATGAGGCCGGCGGCGGCGCAGCCATCCAGCGCCTCGAGGAGCAGACTCCAGGCCGACGGCTCCGGGTCGGGCAGGGAGCAGTCCATCCAGGCGCAGCGGAAGAGGTTGGGTGACTGGAGGGCAAAGCGGATGTAGCCGCGCCCAACGGCGGAGAGCTGCTCTTTGGCGCGAGCAGCTTCGGTTCTGCGTCGCGGACGCGCCTCTAACTCCGCCTGCATCGCCTCTCGGAGCCGGCCCCGGGCCCGGAGCGCGACCTCGGCGCGGAGATGGTTGAGGTCTTCGAAGTGGCGGTAGGCTGCGTTGGCGGCAACGCCCGAACGACGCGCAGCCTCTCGGATGGAGATGGCCTCGGGCCCGCCCTCTTCGGCGAGCTGCAGGCTCACCGAGATGAGCGCCTCGCGGAGCTGGCCGTGGTGATAGGGGCGTGCGACCTCGTCGCCTTCGTGGGAGCTTGCTGCCATGTGCTGCGCCTTAGGGCTCGATGTTGACGGTGTCCACATTTCGCCGTAATGTGTACGGCGTACACACACGTCGGTGCAAGCCGGAGGAAGTCGATGAGCAGGAAGCAGACAGCAAAGGTCGAGGAGCCCGTGGTTGCATTTCTCATCGGGATGCGGGTCAACGCCTTGTTGCGGTTCTGGGAGTGGCTCCCGGTCGCGGTCGCGATGCCCAAGATGCTGCGCGAGCTCGGTGCCCACCCCGAACTGGGCATGCTTGGCGCTCGGACCTTTGTCTCCGGTCGGGTGATTCTGGTGGTGCAGTACTGGCGCTCCTTCGAGCAGCTGGAGCACTACGCGCGGGCGGGTGAGCATGCCCACCTGCCAGCGTGGAAGGCCTTCAACCAGCGGATGCGCAGCGGTTCGGGTTCGACCGGCATCTTTCACGAGACCTATCTGGTGGGCCCCGGTCAGGTGGAGTCTCTCTATGTCGACATGCCGAGCGACTTCGGTCTGATGGGCGCGATCGGTGCCATGGATGTGCGCGCTGGCAAACAAGCCGCGCGCGAGCGGCTCGCGGCCGTCGACTCGGTCGAATGATTGGGCGATTCCCCAGCAAAATCGCGGAGATTTACCGCATCGCGTTGACGCATCGCAGCATGCAAAACGGTGGACGAGCGGAGCGGCGCGTGCCAGATTCGCGCGGTTGCAAACCCAAAGATGGTCCTGCTGATGCGACGTCGAACACCTCTGCCGCTGCTTGCGGTTCTCCTCCTTCTTCCCGCCGCCCTGCACGCGGAGGCCGAGCCGGCCGCCGCTGAGGGCTCTGGCGAAACAGCCAAGGTCATCCTTGGCGCGCAGCCGCCTGCTCGGGCGCCACTGGCATCGGGGTGGCAGACTTGGGGGAGCGCCGCGATCCACGGCGTGGGCTGGTCCGACCCGGCCATCGACAACGAGGGGAGCCGCTCCGGTCGAACACAGTGGCTCGATCGCCGCCTGCTCGGCGGCGGCGCCTGGGCGGGCGAGAGCGTCCGGTTCGAACTGGAGCTCGAGGCGCTCTCCGGGCAGTTCGCCGGGGAGACGACTGAAGTCGGCACCGCCCTCGATGCGGATGCCTTCCGCGACCCGCGCGACACCACCTTCGGGCGCACGGCGCTCGGAGTGCGACGCGCCGCGATGACCTGGAAGAGCCCGGTGGGTCAGCTCGCTGTTGGGCAGCAGGTTGCCTCGTTCGGGCTCGGCCTGCTCGCCAACGACGGTGCCGGCCAGGGCAACGTCTTCGGTGATGCCCGCGGCGGCTCCGTCGTCGAGCGGATCGCCTTTGGCACCACGCCATTTCGGGAGTCGGAGTCGGCGCTGCTCCGCGGGCTCGTGCTCTATGCCGCGGGCGACCTCGTTTACCAGGATGAGAACGCCTCGCTGCCGGACGGCGACGAGGCCTGGGCAGTAAGCGGTGGCGCGCGGCTCGAAGCAGACGGCCTTCAGTTCGCCGTCGCACAGAGCGGCCGTTGGCAGACCGACCGCCGCGACGCGCGCTACCCCGCAGACCGGCGCACAGAGGTTGAAGCCGCGACAACGAGCCTCTTCGCACGTGTGCGCCTGTGGCGCGATGCGGAGCAGACGGCGCAGCTCACCTTCGAGAGCGAGGCGGCCTACACGATGGGGCGGAGCGACCGCGCCTACCTCGACGAGACCTTCGAGGAGGGTGCCGACCTCAGCGCCCTCGGCGGCGTTGCCCGCCTCCGATACGACAGCGACGGGGCACGGCTCTCGGCCGTGCTCGAGGCCGGCTATGCCTCGGGCGACAACGACCCGCGCGATGCCACCGCCCGTCAGTTCACCTTCCACTCCGACTACAACGTCGGCCTGATTCTCTTCGACCACTACCTGCCGATGCTGACGGGTCGCTCGGTCGACCGGATCGCCAATCCGAACCTCATCGCAGTGGCCCCCGGTTCGACCCGCTTCACCATCAACCAGGGCGCGGTGCAGAACGCGGCCTACCTCTATCCAACCGTTCGGGTCAGGCCGCTCGAAGCGCTCGATCTCCGCGTTGGCTGGCTTGTCGCACAGGCAGCCGGTGACCTCATCGACCCCTACTTGAGCGGCCTTTCGGCAGGCTACAACACGACCTGGGGCGGGCAGTCGCCGGGCTCGCGCGCGCTGGGTCAGGAGTTCGACGCTTCGGCCGCCTGGACGCTCCGCCCGACGGCAGAGATGGCGGTTCGCGTGGGCGCAGAGGGCGGTGTTTTGCTGCCCGGCGACGGGCTCAAGGGACTCGGTCGCGACGATGCCGAAGCGGCCTGGCTGGCGCGCGGCACGGTCGCTGTGAATTGGTGATGACGATGGGCAGGCACAGCATGAAGACGAAGCAGGACAAGACGATGATGCGGCAAGGGTTGGTT
>JBIIFW010000387.1:0-2898 GCA_044236985.1 Bradymonadia bacterium
CGCCGTCGAGGCCCACCGCGAAGTCGCAGCCGTAGGCCTTCACATCATGCGCCATGATCTCCACCGTCTCCACCGTCGTCGGGTCGGGGTGGTGGTTGGGGAAGCGACCGTCCGGCTCGATGAACCTGCCCACAGCCTCCACACCCAGACGGGCCGCAAGCTGCAGCGCAAGCGGGCCGCCGATGCCGTTGCCGCCATCGATGAGCACCTTCAGCGCCCGCGGCCCCATCGTGATGCCAGAGGCCACATGGTTCAGGTAGCTCTCCTCAATCTCGAGCCGCTCCAGCGAGCCGGCGCCGGTCACGAACTCCTGCGCCACCATGCGCCGGTAGAGCCCCTGCACGCCGTCGCCATGCATCGCGTCGCGGCCGAGCAACATCTTGAAGCCGTTGAACTCCGGCGGGTTGTGCGACCCGGTGATCTGCACGCCGCCGCCCAGGTTGTGGAAGAAGACGGCAAAGTAGAGCACGGGCGTCGGCACCATGCCCACATCGAGCACACGCAGGCCCGTCGACGCGAGGCCGCGCACCAGCGCCGCCTGAATCCGCGGACCGGAGAGCCGGCAGTCTCGGCCTACCGCGAAGGTGGTCGCACCAGTCGCCACAGCTTCGGTGCCGAGCGCGCGACCCAGGTCAAAAGCCACATCGTCGGTCAGGTCGCGGTCGGCCACGCCGCGGATGTCGTAGGCCCGAAAGATCTCGGCGTTCAAGCTCATGGCTCTCTCCTCTGCGCTAAATGATTTTGCCTTCGCGGTGGCGCAGCGACTCTACGATCGCACGCACCTCCTGCACCCGGTCGCGCGGCGCAACCAGCAGCGCATCCTCGGTATCTACGACCACGATATTCCGCAGGCCCACCGCAGCAAGCACCCGCTTGTCGTGGCCCATCAGGATGGAGTCGGTGCAGTCGATCGCGACCACATCGCCCATCGTCACATTGCCCGCCTCGTCGGTCTCGGCCACGTCGGGCAGCGCATCCCAGGCGCCCACATCGCTCCAACCAAAGTTGGCCGACAGCACCCGCACCTCGCGCGCCCGCTCCATGATGCCGTAGTCGATGGAGATCGACTCCACCCGCTCGAAGATGGCCGCAAGCTCCGTCTGGTCTCCCCCGCGACGGAACAACTCCGCCATCTCCTCCAGCTGGCCCGCAAGCGTCGGGAGCTGGCGCCGCATCTCGTCCAGAATCGTCTGCACTGTGAAGAAGAAGATGCCGGCGTTCCAGAGGTAGTTTCCATCCGCCAGGTAGCGCATGGCCGTCTCACGGTTGGGCTTCTCGACGAACTTGTCGACGCTCGCCACACCCTCGGCGTCGAAGGCGCCGTGGTGGATGTAGCCGAAGCCGGTCTCGGGCTTGGTCGGCTCGATGCCCAGCGTCACGATCGCCCCCTTCTTCGCCTCCTCCGACGCCTGCGAAACCAGCCGCCGGAAGGTCGCTGTGTCGCGGATGTAGTGGTCGGCGGGAAAGACAGCGAGCACCTCGTCGGTCCGCCCCAGCTTCTCGCGCACAAACACAGCCGCCATCCCGATGCAGGGCGCCGTGTTCCGGCCCTCCGGCTCTCGGAGAATGTTGGCAGCAGGCAGCCCAGCAACGGCCTCCGCGATGGCGTCGCCCAGGTTCTCCGAGGTCACCACCACCATCTCATCCTTCGACACCAGCCCCTCAAACCGGTCCACCGTCTCGGTGACCATGGGCTTGTCGCCGAAGAGGCAGAGCAGCTGCTTGGGGCGGTGGCGGCGGCTCAGAGGCCAGAAACGGGTGCCGGCTCCACCGGCCATGATGACTGCATGCATGGGTAACTTCGAACCAATGAGAGGGCCCAGTGGGCCGAACCTAGAGCCTCACCTAGCGGCTCGCCAGATACAGCGCGAGCGAGACGCCGCCAAGCGCCCAGCAGTACCAGGCGAACCGGTGAAACTGTGCGGCACGCAGCACCCGCGTCAGCAGGTGGATCGCGCCAAGGCCCACCACGAGCGCCGCCAACACGCCTGCTAGGACCGGGCCTGTCAAACCCCCATCCTTCGCCAGGGTCTCGGCGTCGAACGAGACCGTAACCGCACCAAGGATGGCAGGGATCGACATCAGGAAGGAGACCCGTGCCGCATCTTCGCGTCGCACGCCGAGCCAGAGCGAAGAGACGATGGTCAGACAGCTCCGCGAGATGCCGGGCAGAACTGCAATCCCCTGCGCGACACCGATCAGCGCCGCCCGCGTCAAGGTGACGCCGCGGTAACTGATGGCGCCAAGGCCCTCACCTCCGGAGACGGCCAGCGGCCGCTCTTTTGCGTAGAGGCTCGACCAGAGCACGAAGCCATTGACGATGAGAAGCGCCGATACGCCGCACATGGGGATCGCCTCTGACTGCACCAGATCCTTCATCAGCAGCCCGATGATGCCCGTGGGCACCGTGGCTACGACCGTCACCAGCGCCAGCCGCGCACCCTCGCGGTCGTTCACCGCCGCCCAGCCCCGTGTCGGAAACTCGGTGACCGCGGGCACAAGGTCGCGCAGAATGACGCCAATCTCCTGTCGATAGAAGAGGAAGACCGCGACCAGCGTGCCCAGGTGGAGCATCAGGTCGAACAGCAGCCCCTCGCCAGCCACGCCCAGCAGGTCGTGCGCGAACCGCAGGTGGCCGTCGGAGCTGATCGGCAGAAACTCCGTCACGCCCTGAACCACACCGAGCACGAGGCTGTCGAAGAGGGTCATCTCCGCGGCCATCGTCAGTGCTCCTGTCCGGCCGTGGGCTCGGCAATCCAGCCCTGCATCTCCTGCCGTACCTTCTCCCAGCCCGGTGTCAGGCGGATCTCAAGGAACTGCTTGTAGATGGCCGCCCAGGTCGCATCGAGCTCCTCGATGAGCATCATCCGCTCCGAGAGCCGGCTCTCCTCTTCACGG
>JBIIFW010000388.1:0-2894 GCA_044236985.1 Bradymonadia bacterium
GCTCCTCTACCCGACGGACCGCATCGGCCAGCTCTTCGACGCCGCCGCCGCGCAGGACCTGCACCTGACCGCGCTCTACAACCTCCACGCCCGCCACACCGGGCGGAGCTACCGCGTCTGGTGCCGGCTCGAGCGCCAGCCTGCACCGATGCGATTGGTCTGCATGTCGGTCCTGACCGAACGCTGATGCCGCGCGCTAGTTCTCATCCGGCGGCAGCCGTGGCGCAGAGACCTGCCTGTCGAGCGACCGCTTTGCGATGCGCATGATGGGGTCGAGGTAGATGGGCAGTTTGGCGAACCAGGCGACAATCGGGTGGCGCTCAAAGAAGCTATCGACCAGCGCACTGCCGCTCGCACGGATACGCCGCATGAGCAGCTCCGCATCTTGCGGACGCTGGCTCTCATCTGCCTTGCGAATCCCGAGCGCGTCGAAGGCCACAACCTTGCCGCTGAGCGCGTCGGTGACGGCGTGCGCGACCTGCCCACCGATCCCTGCATCATGCATCCGCGCCTGCAGCGAGAGCAGGCCGCCAACGGCGTAGATGCGGTCGCCGGCGAAGAGGTCGTAGCGCTCATCGGGCGAGAAGACCGGGACGAGCGAGACCATTCGTCTGCCGCCAAGCCCCGAGACCTGGTCCGATTCCCAGACGCGCTCAGCCACCGCCAGCCGCTGTTGCTCCGTGAGCCCCTCCGACGCCGGGATGCCAAGCACCGAAGCGTAGGCCTGCGCCGCGCCGAGGCTATCGACGCGAAAGGACTCGTGATGCACAGGTGGGCGCTCGCAGCGGTCGGTGATAAACTGGGCCCGCGCCGCGACGAGGTTGTTCCGCTTGGCAATCTCACGCATGTCTTGCGCCCGGACGCTGTTCATCAGGGAGTCGAAGAAGAGGCGCGACGCTGCGGTCGGGTGAAGGAGTGAGGCCTCCATCTGCTCTTCGCGCGACTGGCCGCGGGCCTCCATCACAGGCGCCTCCGTCAGACCGGCGATCATCGCCTGCAGTTGTACCGTCCTCGAACCCACCGCGAGCGCTGGCCGCGTCACCGTTGGCACCCGCGCCTTGGGCGCCTTGAGCAGCGCCTCGGCAAAGCGAACGGGATCGACCGCCGGCTCCGCAGCATCCTGGCCGTGTCGCGCCCGGGCCGGTGTCTGATCGGGGAAGGCATCCACAAAGAAGACCGTCCGCTCGTAGTTGAGCGCAGCACCGACCGCGGCCGCGGCGTAGGTCCCGTCCGGCTCACGCGGCTGGAGCTGAAGGCGAATCGCATCCTGCCAGCGGCCGAGCCGGAGCGCGGGTGCCACCGGCTTGTTGTTGAGCACGCCGCCGTCGATGTAGAGGCGCCGCTCGCCGCGCGCGTCATTGATGGCGACGGGGCCGATGGCGAAGGGGAGCGCGGCGGAGGCAGCGCAGACCGCAGCCACCTTTGCCGCCTCCGAGGTCTGCCAGACCAGCGCTTCGGCCGCATCGCTGCGCCCTGTATCGGCAAGGAAACGAGCGGCGACCTCGCGGGAGGCGGCGTCACGAGCAAAGAGGAACTTGCGCACCTCCGCGTGGTTGCGGCCGCCGAGGTCTCGGACGAGACGAGGACCGTGCGCCGTCGAGCCGTGGCGCGGCATGACGGCTGCCTGTCCGAAGTCGGGGTGGCCGAGCACGCGGTCGGCATCGAAGGCGACGATGCCGCTATCCTCCACCAACCCGTCGGGCTCGGCGGCGGTCGCGCTACCGCTAAGCAGCTTCTCGACGAGCGCCTGAAGCCGCGCACCGGAGAGCAGCGACCAGCCGGGGGAATCCATGTGCGGGGTCCGATGGGCAACGGTCCCTTCGCCGGCGAGCACCACGAAGTCGCCCTCGTTGATCCAATCTCCCGTGATGGTGCTGGGCGCATCGTCGTCGAGCCCCTCGCCGAGGTAGCGCGGGTCGAAGAGCGCCTTGATCACCTGGGCACCGCAGATGGCGCCGGCAGATGCGCCGCCGATGCTGTCGACAGTGATGCGTCCCCAGTGCGCTCCAAGGTAGCGCGGGTCGCTGTCGGCGGCGCCTTCCGCCACGGCCCGGTTGTGGTTGCGGAGCGCGATGATGAGCTGCTTCGCCGCGCCCGAGAGGAAGGTGCCGAGCGCGCCGGCGCCCGCGAAGGCGAGCGAGGCGCGAACGGGATGCCTCTGGCGGTGCGAAGCGGTCATATGGTCTCGCGGAGGGGCCACCTGGCGGCCTGCGGATCAGTCGACGGTGTAGGCCTGACGGAGCTGCGGGCAGGCCGGCTCGGGGAGTACCTCGGGCAGCTTTGTGACCATCTCTTGGAGCGTCGGCTCGAGCTGCACCATGGCGTCGAGTTCGGCGTTCTGCGCAGCCGTGCGCGAGGCCTGGCGCTGAAGCGCACCGCGACGAATCTGGAGGTTCTCGAAGGCGGTCTTCAGGCTGGGGCGGCGCTCCTTGTACCCCTCTGCCAAGGCCTGGGTCATGGTTCGGATGGTGATGCACTCATCCTGGCGGAAGCCGGGCGTCTGACCGTAGTTCGCAAAGAGCCGATCCTGCAGCCGCGTGACTAGCTTGGAGGTATCGTTCAGCTCCACGAGACCAGCGAGACTGGCGGCGGCCGGGGCGTTGACCTGCGCGAGACCCTGCAGCAGGGGCGCGGTGGCCTGCGCCGCGCCCTCGCCGTCAAACTGTGCGGCGAGCCGGGTCGCACGCGCATACCAGTCGAAGGTGTCGAGCATCATCGTGCCCTCGGTCTCGTTCAGCATGCGGGCGTCTTGGAGGTCGAGCACGGTCGACTTTGCGCCGCGGACGATGTCGTCGGGGCTCTCGCCGCGCCGCACCTGCCGCTGCACCCGGGCAAGGTTGACGGGTAGGTCGGTCGGGTAGCGGCTGAAGCGGACCACGTTGAAGACCACATAG
>JBIIFW010000389.1:0-2892 GCA_044236985.1 Bradymonadia bacterium
GTTTCACGACTGGGTCGCGAAGGTCGGTTTGACTATCTTCTCATCGAGTCGACCGGCATCTCGGAACCCTTGCCCGTGGCACAGACCTTCACCTTCGAGGATGAGACCGGCACCAGCCTGCAGCAGCTCGCCCGGCTCGACACGATGGTCACCGTGGTCGATTCAGCCGACTTCCTTCGCCTTTACGCGGAGTCGGAACAGCTCCTCGACCGGGGAGAGGCTCTGAGTGAGGATGACAACCGGACCGTAACAGATCTGCTGGTCGAGCAGGTCGAGTTTGCCGACCTTCTCGTGCTCAACAAGGCCGACAAAGTGACAGAGGAGGAGTTCGAGGAGCTGTCGGCCATTCTCCGAGCTCTCAACCCGGGCGCCGAGCAGGTCCGCGCAGTCCGGGGAGTCATCCCGCTGGCGCTGCTCCTGAACACGGGCCGCTTCGATTATGAGGCGGCGCAGGCCTCTGCAGGATGGCTTCGCGAGTTGGAAGGTGAACACCTACCGGAGTCCGAGGCCTACGGGATCAGCAGACAACGCGCGCGCCTACCAGTGGGCGCAGGCTGGCGGCAGCTTTGATGCTTCTCAGCATGGTTGGTGGCTGGCGGCGCTGCCTCGGGATCAGTGGCCGGAGAGCGATGGTCTTCCGCACGACGAGCAGCCCGACTGGCACAAGCGATACGGCGACCGGAACCAGCAGCTCGTCTTCATCGGTCAGCACCTCGACGCCGAGCGAATCACGTCGGCTCTCAACGGCTGTCTGCTGACCTCCGACATCGAGCGCCTAGGTAGCGACCATTGGAGAGAGCTCCGGAACCCCTTCGCACCCGCGGAAGAGCCGGAACCCTAGCCCTGTGCCGCCGGCAGGAACAACAGAGCCTGCCCCTGCCCTCTACACCTTGCCACCTGCTCGAGGAGGCGCCGAGGTAGGGCCTTAGGGCGTTCCTACGGGGAACTCGATCTGCAGTGTTCCCCGCATCGTCGCGGTGCGCGCGGGGTTCAGCAGATCGGACATCTGAAGGTCATAGGTCGCAGTCAAACCGGCACCGTTCTCATCAAAGTTGGTGACCTCGAGCCCCTGCGTGACGCCGGGAGCCGTCTGCCAGAAGCCACCGAGATTCAAGACGCCCACGGGCGTGCCCAACCCGCCGACGCGATCGAACGCTCCTGCTTGGCGGGTAACGCGCAGGGTAAGTGTGCGCTGCGATGCCAGCCCCTGGTCGGCGATGATTGGAATGTTGTACTCGATACGGTCGGCGATGCGCTTGTAAGAGCAGAGAGGTACCGTGAAGGTATGCTCCGTCGCCGCTCCATCGGAGGGTGTGAAGGTCGCAGTTGCGCTGCCGGTGCAGACGGCACGGCGCTCGCTACCGTCGGGCGCGAGGATGGGACCATCCTGCGTGTCGCAGGTCGAAAGACTGTTGCGGGCCAGCGACGCCACGTCGGGGGTGATGGGCGAACCGTAGACAAACGCCTTCGTGCGATAGCCCTGCCAGGCCGGCAGCCCAGAGAGTTGCAGCGACGGGCACACCCCGACGATATCCTCTGCAGGGCAGGCGTCCACCAGCTGGCCGCGCGACGATACGCTGTTTACCATGACCGAACTGCAGGCGGAGGAGAGCGTGGTCTCGTTGGCAGGGTCCCACGGATCCGGGAGCGTGATTGCATAGCAGCGCTTGCCAGAACCGTAGATCCAGAGCGCATCGGCGGCCGGCTCATCAACGAGACAGAAACGATCGCCCTCCGATGGGTCCGGCGCGATGGGCGTCGCGGTGTCGGAGGCCGCATCCTCCGCACCGGTGTCGGCCACGGATGTGTCATCCTGGGAGCTGTCCGCGTCGGCGCCCGTGTCAGTGGAGGAGCTGTCGTCGGCAGTTGTATCCACCGCACCGGTGTCGGGCGAAACATCGCCGGAGCCCGCGGAACCGGTGTCTGTGGTCCCGTCGTCAGGACCCTCGTTGCCGCTATCGGAGCAGGCGGTGAGCAGGGCAAGCAGCGTCATCGCCAACGAACACTTCATACGCATCGGAGTCCCTCTTCAGGCGGAGGAGTTTTGAATGATGTATCAAGCGACCAGCGGCGTGTGCAAGTTGAATCAAACGCGTTCATTTTGAATCTGAGCTTGCATTTGTGAGCACGGCTGCACGCTGGCAAATCCATCATCGTCGACTTCGGTGCGCGCAGAAGGGCCGGTGATCGCAATCTTGAGGCGTCCGAGCGAAACGGGAGATGCGAGTCTCTCAACCAGGAGGGACCCAACAGCAACGTCTAAAACAGCCCCCGCACCCTTCGCCTACCTGCTCGAGGTTGTGCCGAGGTAGCTTTCTGCGGAGGAACATTTGGCGGTGTCGACGGCGCTTGGCCCTGCGCAAAAATGAGGCTAGAGTGATTGAGCGCACGCAGCGTTTTCTCTCGTTGAGCGCGAAGGAGTCCGATGCGCCACTGCCTGCCTCTTGCCCTGACCCTGCTCACGACCTGGCTCGCAGCCTGCTCAAGCGACACGCCGGACATCGCCGGCAGCGCCGCCTGCGACTATCCGCTCGTCACCCTGAAGACGGGCGGAGACAGCTCCTGCGACGGCGGCGGGAGCCACCGGTGGCCTATCGGGATGCTCCCGACCGACTGCCACGGCTGGCGGGCGACCGACACCTGGGGCTCCGTCCACGACAACTCCGCGAACAACATCCACTGCCTCCCGGACGGCTCCTTCGAGTTCACCCAGTTTCCCGGCAACATCAACTGCGAGGGCACGGGGACGGTGAAGCGCTACACGGAGGGCGTCTGCGAGCAGGACACGCCGCCATCGCTCTACACGGTCGCCAGCGACCTCACCTGCTGCACCGACCCAACCGCGCCCGCCTGCACGACGGGCACACCCACGGTGGACCGCGACGAGGCCCA
>JBIIFW010000390.1:0-2885 GCA_044236985.1 Bradymonadia bacterium
CGGCGACCTCTCGCATGCGCGGGTCCTGCTCGACCGCGTGCTCGAGACCTCGCCCTCCTCTGCCGCGACTTGGCGGCTGCGCGGTGACGTTGACGCCAAACTCGAGCGGCCACTCGATGCGGTCCGTGCCTTCGAACGGGCGGCGACGCTTTGCGAATCGGCTGAGCCCGAACTGTCGGCCGCAGACAGGGTTCGCGCAGCTGAACTCTGGATGGGTTCGCTCAAGGAGCCACGCACGGCGGAGAGCCACCTTCGCAAAGCGCTGCTTGCGCAGCCTCGGAATGCCGACGCGTGTAGGCTACTCAGCCGCATCCTTGTTTCCGAATCCCGCCTCGACGAGGCGCTCGCGCTCCACGTTGCGACCAACGAGCTCGTTGGGCTCGGCGAGCCGCGTGAAGGGGAGCTCACGCGTGCCGCCTGGTATGACCTCAAGGCCGAACTCGAAGCCGCGCGGGGCCACGAAGACGAGGCGCGCGCCATGCGTCACCAGGCGCAGAACCTGCGCGCCTCCGAGGCTGTCCGACAGACCGCGGCGCCGCAGCAGACGCCCGCCTCCGCTCGAGAAGCCGCACAACTCGCCCGTGAGGCGGGCGACGGAAAGAGGGCCATCGAACTCCTCCTCGCCGCCGAGCAGCAGGAGCCCTTCGACTCCGGCAAGGCCCGCCTCTGGACCGAAATCGCCAGCCTCTACGACGAGGTCCTCGAGGACGACGACGCAGCCTGGAGCGCCGTCATGCGGGCGCTCGACCTCGACGAGCGTGCGCTCGAGACCACGCCGGCGCTTCTCATGCTCGTGAGCCGACAGGCACCTCAGCGCGGTGCACTTGCTCGCGGCGCCGAAGCACTCGCGCTGCTCGCGCGAACGGCCGAGCAGGATGTGACCCGTGGCATGCAGCTCACGCAGGCTGCCGACTGGCTCTACCAGGCCCGCCCCGACGACCCGCGCCTGCTCGGCTGGACCGCAGACGCGCTGCAGGCCGCACCAACACTCCTCTCCGCCTACGCCATGCGCGCTCGCATCCTCTCGGCGCGCAGCCAGTTCGCAGACGCTATCGCGACGCTCCGACGGGCACTGGCCATCGAAGAGTCGGAGCCGCTCGAGCGTGCTCCCCATGCGAGGATGGCAGCAGAGCTGCTCCTGCAGACGGGCGACGCAGACGCTGCCATCTCCATCCTTCTCGACATGCGTGCCTCCACCACTGCCGACGGTGCCTCCGAACGGCTGCTCCTCAAGGCACGTGAGCAGGCGGGCCGCTTTGCTGAGCTCCGAGACGAGGCGACCGCGCGCGCCGCCCAGCAGCTCGGCCAGAGCGCGACCACCCCGCTCGCGGTCTGGAAGACGTTGCAGGTTCCGCCTGCCGACATCTCGCGCGAGCTCGCCGCCGACGCGCTCGCGCAGGCAGCTCGCTACGCTGCCAAGATGAAGGACAGCTCCTGCACCGAATGGCTTGCGCAGGCCGAGCGGTTCGGGGCCTATGAAAACGCCCTGACCCAGGCCCGGATCGCTGTCGGTCGGGCCACGGGCGACCATGCCATGCTTTCGGTCGCCCTCCGTGCAATGGCAGCCGAGCTCCTCGACCCCGCAGAAGCAGAGCGCCTCATCGCCGAAGCAGAACTTGCTGAGCGCAAGCTGAAGCCCAAGCTCAAGGCGACGCCCAAGCCGGTGCAGCCGCCGCCCATGCCTGCCGCGCCGGAACGGAACCCTGCCGCTGCAGCAGCTCGGACCTCGGCCCGTCTGGAGCAGCTCGCGGAAGGTGTGACCGAGTCGCGCAAGCCCGCGGTGGCAACGACGGCGACAGGCGGTCCTGCCAATGCCATCGCCGAACTCGACCGCATGGTGGAGGCCGGACAACGGACAGCTGCCATCGAGCAGATCGACGAACTCCTCCGCGCCACCCGGACCTCGCGCGACAGCGCGGTTCGCCGCAGCCTTCTGCTCCGTAAGGGTCGCTGGCTGCTCGATGAAGGGACGCTCGGCCGCGATGTGACGCTTGCGCTGACGGGCGCGCTCATCCTCGACGACAGCTCCGCCGAGACCCGATTCGAACTCTTCCGCGCCTACACGCTTGGGCGCGATGCTCGGGGCGCGACCGAACAGCTCCGCTCCCTCTTCGACGCCCTGCGGCAGACGCCTCAGGCGGTTGAGCCGGATCGGATTGTGAAGTTGATGCTTCGCTTGGAGCAGCTCGACCGTGCCCCCGACTTCGGCGAGCAGCTCGAACTCGCAAGCGAGGCCTCGCCCTCGCTCGCGGCCGCCCTCCGCCAAGCGGCGCCTCGCTCCGCAAAGGGATAGGGCGACACCATGAAGGGGCTGGCACCACACTGCAGGTTCGTCGGCATCTTCGCCTTCCTCCTCGCGCTCGCGGCCTGCGATGCGGTAACGCCGCAAGAGCGCGACGACGCTTCAGCGGAGGGCAGAGGCTCCGGCGGAGCGTTCGATGCGAGCCCGTCCAGCGATCTCTCGAACGATGCCGTATCGGACGCCGGTACCGCCGATGGCACGGGCGATGTCGCCGAAATCATCGACGCGCAGCACGACAGCGCCACCTCTCCTGACGGCTCGGCCGACGCGGAGGGGAGCGATGCTGCGGAGGAAGATACCACCCCTCCTGAGCCGATCGGCCCTTGGATGGAGATCGGGCAAGGCGAAAGCGCCTTCGAAGGGGTGAACGAGAGCAGCGCAGTCGCCTGCGTCTTCGGACCACAGGGCAGCTACCATGTCTGGGCCGCGATTCGCCTCCACAACATCGAGCCGTCGGCCGTTCTCGTCGATACGACCGCCGAAATCGGTGGCACGGCCGTTGGCGCAGGCTTTGCGGCGCCGCTCAACTCCGAGTGGACCATCAACCCCGAGGGAACAGCCGACATCTTTGGCCAGTTCCTCT
>JBIIFW010000391.1:0-2877 GCA_044236985.1 Bradymonadia bacterium
TGGATCGGCGGCAGTTGGCTGCCCGTCTCGGCAGAACACGGAACCCTTCTCTACGACCTCGTAGAGCTCACCAGCGAGGCACCGCTTCCCATCGAGAGCGCGCCTGCGACTGTTGCGACGGTGCCGCCCTCCGACCCTGTCTTCTACTCCGTCGCACCCATCGCTCCAGGCGCCACGCCGAGCTCCGTTGCCGTGGTCATGGGCGACCCGCAGCCCGAGGAGCTCCGCTACTACGGACGGGCATCCACCAGCCTCATGCGGGGCTATCCGCTCATCGACAGGCAGGGACGGATTCAAGGGATGCTCTCCACGGCCTCGCCTGATGGAGATGGCGTGCTGCTGATCGGCGCAGACCGCATCGCGGAATGGCACGAGGTGTGGGATCGACTCGACGGGGTTGCCGGCCTCAAGCCCCGGGTTACGCGCAAGTCGGAACAGCTCTCCACCCCCGAGCGGCGGTGAAGTTCGAGCGGGTCCGGCGCGCACTCGCGAAGCGGGATGGCGTGGTCGTCGCCTGCTCGGGCGGCTGCGACTCGATTCTGCTCGCCGACCTTGCGCGGCAGGCCTGTGGCGCCGGCCTGCGGCTCGTCCATGTGAACCACCACCTGCGCCCCGACGCGGTCACCGACGAGGCGCTGGTGCGACGCTGGGCGGCGCAGCATGGGCTTCCGCTGCAGGTGGTCCACCTCGACCCGGCCTCCCTCCGCGCTCATCGCGCCGGACTTGAAGCTGCTGCACGGGAGGCCCGCTATCGTGCGCTGCTCGACAACACCCCCGCAGGCTGGACCCTGGCGACGGGCCACCATGCCAACGACCGGCTTGAGACCCTCCTCCTCCGGCTTCAGCAGGGTGCAGGGCTCGGCGGGCTAGCAGGGCCGCGACCTCTGCTGAAGCGACGCGGCCACCCCGTCCTCCGACCCATGCTCCACCTCTGGCGCGAAGAGGTCGAGGCCGAGGCCGCGCGGCGCGCCCTCCCCTTTGCCAACGACCCGAGCAACGGCGACCTCTCCTTCGACCGGAACCGGCTCCGCCACGCCGTCGTCCGGCCCTGGCTCGAGGAGGCCTCGACGGGCCCGCTCGCCCGCTCCATGGCACTGGTCGCCGAGGAGCGCAGGCTTCTCCATCAGCTGCTCGCAGCCAGGCTGGACGAGGTGATGCAGCCGACTGCGGACGGCTGGAAGCTCCCGCGCGCGACCCTCACCGCCAGCCCCGCGCCGTTGGCCGCGGCACTGCTCCGCGCGGCGCTCCGACGCTCTCCCTACGGACGGCCCAGCGCAGCCTTCGTGCGGAGCCTCGTGGCCCGCGCGGCCCGGTCCGGCCCCTTCGAACTCCACGGCGAGGGGCTCTCGGTGCGGGCCAGCCGTGACTGGATCGAATGGTCCAGCCCCGAACAATCGGCCTGAACCGCCAAACATTGTGGCCGGAGTGGTTGCAGCGGAACTAAGCCGCGCCTACCCATGGCTCCGTGGGCGACGCTAGCACGATGGGTTCGTGGCGGCGGCGTTTCCAGACACCGACTGGGAGATTCGCGTGAAGCAAGCGCAGCGTTCCGTTTTTCTTTGGGCAGTTCTCGTCGCGGGCGCGATTCTCGTGGTGCAGCTGATCACCGCTGACACGAAGCCGAACAGCGAGATCCCCTTCTCAACCTTCCGCAAAGCCGTCGAGACGGGGGCAGTCAGCGATGTCGTCATCCACGACAACGGCAAGATCGAGGGCAAGATCAAGCCCGAGAAGGCCGAGGCGCTCGGCCTCAAGAAGATGACCGCCTTCGAGACAATGGGCCGCGTGACCGACGACCTGCAGGACCTCATGTCTGCCAAGGCCACCGAGTTCCGCTTCAAGCGTGAGGAGCCCAGCATGTGGGGGCCCATCCTGAGCGCGCTGCTCCCGATGCTCCTAGTCTTCGCCATCTTCTACTTCTTCATGCGTCAGATGCAGGGCGGCGGCAAGGCGATGAGCTTCGGCAAGTCGAAGGCGCGGCTGCTGAATGAGTCGAACAACAAGGTCACCTTCGAAGACATCTCGGGCGTCGAAGAGGCCAAGCAGGAGCTTCAGGAGATCGTCGAGTTCCTGCGCGACCCCAAGAAGTTCACCCGCCTCGGCGGAAGAATCCCCAAGGGCGTGCTGCTGATGGGCCCCCCGGGCACGGGCAAGACGCTCCTGGCGCGCGGCGTCGCGGGCGAGGCGGGCGTCCCCTTCTTCACCATCTCGGGCTCCGACTTTGTCGAGATGTTCGTTGGCGTCGGCGCGAGCCGCGTCCGCGACCTCTTTGAGCAGGGCAAGAAGCAGGCACCCTGCATCATCTTCATCGACGAAATCGACGCAGTCGGCCGCCACCGTGGCGCCGGCATGGGCGGCGGCCACGACGAGCGCGAGCAGACCCTCAACCAGCTCCTGGTGGAGATGGACGGCTTCGAGTCCAGCGAGGGCGTCATCCTGATTGCCGCCACCAACCGGCCCGATGTCCTCGACCCGGCGCTGCTTCGGCCGGGCCGCTTCGACCGTCGCGTCGTGGTTCCGCGTCCAGATTGCCTCGGCCGCGAAGGTATCCTCAAGGTCCACACCCGCAAGACGCCACTGGCCCCCAATGTGGACATCAACACCATCGCCAAGGGCACGCCCGGCTTCGCCGGCGCCGACCTCGAGAACCTCGTCAACGAGGCCGCCCTGATCGCAGCGCGCAAGGGCCAGGACCGTCTCGAGATGGTCGACTTCGAAGATGCCAAGGACAAGGTCATGATGGGCGCTGAACGCCGCTCCGCCATCATCAGCGATCGGGACAAGAAGGTCACCGCCTACCACGAGGCTGGTCACGCCCTCGTCGCAATCATGCTTCCGCAGGGACGCGACGTCGACCCCCTCCACAAGGTCACCATC
>JBIIFW010000056.1:0-10717 GCA_044236985.1 Bradymonadia bacterium
AGGAGACGGACGCCGTGGGCGCGGCACTTTTCTGCGTCGCCGTCGGGGTCGCGTGGGTAGACCTCGAAGTCTTCCCCAGGGCCGAACTGGGTCGGGTTGACGAAGATGGAGGCGACGACCAGGTCGTTCTGTTTTCGGGCGTGGTCGAAGAGGGTTGTGTGGCCGCTGTGGAGGTAGCCCATGGTCGGGACGAAGCCGACCGTGTTGGCGGAGGAGTCGCGGATGGCCTCGCGGAGCTCTTCGGTGGTGGCGACGATACGCATGAGACTCAGCGCTTGAAGGAGTGTTCGGGGCCAGGGAAGGAGCGGTCGCCGACCTCTGCGATGTAGGTGGCGGTGGCTTCGCGCACGGTATCGGCGAGGTTGGCGTAGCGCTTGAGGAACTTGGGGGAGAAGCCATCGTTGAGGCCGAGCATGTCGTAGCCGACGAGGACCTGACCGCTGGTGCCGTTGCCGGCGCCGATGCCGATGGTGGGGATGCGGAGGGCCTGGGTGACTTCGATGGCGAGATCGGCGGGGACCATCTCGAGGACGATGGCGTAGACGCCGGCCTCTTGGAGGGCGAGTGCGTCCTGGAGGAGCTGCGGGCCTGCATCGCCGCGGCCCTGGACGGAGTAGCCGCCGAGTTTGTGGACGGACTGCGGGGTGAGGCCGAGGTGTCCCATGACGGGGATACCGATGTCGACCATGCGGCGGATGTCGGGGACGAAGGCTGCGCCGCCCTCAAGTTTGACGGCGTGGGCGCCGGCCTCTTTGAGGAGGCGGGCGGCGGAGCGGACGGAGTCTTCGACGCTGGCACCGTAGGAGCCGAAGGGCATGTCTGCGATGACGTGGGCCCGCCTGGTGGCGCGGACGACAGCGGCGGTGTGGTAGACCATCTCGTCGAGGGTGACGGGGATGGTCGTGCGGAATCCTTGGATGACATTTCCAAGCGAGTCGCCGACGAGGATTGCGTCGATGCCGACCTCGTCGACGAGGCGAGCAAAGGTGGCGTCATAGGCGGTGATGACCGTGATAGGCTCCTGCTTCTCGTAGCGGTTCTGGAGCGTTCGGAGGGTTACGGGCGCGGGCATGGAGGGGCACCTTGGAAGGGGGAGGGAGTCGCCACGGGGCGCCTACCGAATTGGGTTTGGAGGGGCAACCTGTGGCAGGGGGCGTAGTGTTCGGAATCGCGCAAGGATGTTGACGCGGCGACGCACTGCGCCGTAGAAAGCCGCAGCGCGGCAGGTGCGCGAACGAGCTCTGTGGAGTGTGACATGTGGAAGCGGTTGGTCGGTCTCTCGATGTTGGCGACGCTCTGGGCGAGCGGATGCGGGGCACCGCTGAACACCAAGGTGCCGCTCGATGAGGTTCGAGCGCTGAACAACGATGTGGCTGCGATTTACGCACGGACCAACACGACGCTTGATGAGGCGGCGATGATGAGCGCCTCGTTCGCCGAGCTGCCGGAGGGGATTTTGGCGTCGGACTTCGACGCTGAGCTGCTCCGTAATGTGATGACCGCCTGCTTCACGGCGAAGGTGGAGTTGGTACCCGGGAGCAATCCTGACGCGCCGGTCGCGAAGGTGACTGCCCTGCGCGGAAGCGAGACGAACCCGTTGACGGACCGGCTCCCGCTGGGCCGTGTGAAGCCCTGCCGGGCCTCCAATCTCCTGGCGCTTGAGAGCTACGCCGAGGTTGTGACGCCGGAGGTCCGGGAGTTTGTGCTCGGTCGGGCGCTCGAGGCGGATGCGCAGCGGGCCAACCTTCAGGACGCGGCGAAGTCTCAGCTCGCGCAGCTGGGCAAGCGTCGCGAGCTGGCCGAGGGTGAGTTGGACAAGCTCAAGGCGACGGCGGATGAGCGGCTCCGCAACGCGCGGGTCGAGGACGACGGCAAGGCGTTGAAGCAGGCAGAGTCGGACTACGAGGCCTTCGAGAAGGAGTGGGCGACGATCGACCAGCTGCTCGAAGAGATCGCGGAGAGCTTCAAGGGTTTGGAGCAGACGCGGCGGACGCTGGTGGAAGAGACCACCAAGAACATCGCCAAGCTCGGGGCTGCGAAGTAGCGGGCGCACCTCCCGTGGAATCGGCGCATCCAAAGAGGGCGTTCCGCGGGTGCGACACGGTTTCGGCCGCGTCACGCCTTGGTCCCTCGCCTCATCGTTCGCCTCCAACCGCTAGACGGCGGGCCCCTGAGGGTCTAGGGTCTCCGCACCCGCGGAACGACATCGGCGCGCCGGGAAATGTCGCAGATGAAATCAACGAAGGAGAGCCATGAGCGCAGTGGAATACAGCAAGGGTCTGGACGGTGTGATTGCTGCTGAGTCGAAGATTTGCGACATCGACGGCGACTTGGGTCTTCTGAGCTATCGCGGCTACACCATCGAGGACCTTGCGGATAACTCGACCTTCGCCGAGGTGGCCTGGTTGCTGCTCTACGGTTCTCTGCCGACGGCCGCTGAGCTCGAAGGCTTTGAGAACATTCTCAAGAGCAAGCGGACCATCGACGCTTCGCTTCTGGGGGTTCTGTCTTCGCTCCCGAAGAGCACCCACCCGATGATCGCGATTCAGACGGCGATCGCGGCACACGGCGCGCTCTCTCCTGTTGCGAGCGGCCGGAACCAGGCCAACTTTGATCGGGCGCTGGAGCTGATTGCCCGCTTCCCCACCATCGTCGCAGCGTGGCACCGGATCTCGAAGGGGCTCGCCCCGCTCGACCCCCGGTCGGACCTCGGACATGGCCAGAACTTCCTCTACATGGTGACGGGCGAGGTTCCGTCGGAGGAGCGTGGCCGCATCTTTGATGTCTGCCTCATTCTCCACATGGAGCACAGCTTCAACGCGTCGACCTTCACGGGTCGCGTGGTCGCCTCGACGATGGCTCCGATGGATGCCTCGGTGAGCGCAGCCGTTGGTGCGCTCTACGGGCCGCTTCACGGTGGCGCGAACGAGGGTGCGCTGCACATGCTCGCCGAGGTCAGCTCGGTGGAAGATGGCGAGCGTTACGTGCTTTCGGAGCTTGGAGCGAAGCGGAAGATCTTCGGCATGGGTCACCGCGTCTACAAGGCGAAGGACCCCCGCTCCTACGTGCTCGAGAAGTACCTGGCGCAGGTTGCCGCGACGAACGATCCGAAGCAGCACTACGCCAAGCTCAAGACCATTGAGACGGCGATGCGGGCGGAGATGGAGAAGACGGGCAAGAAGATTTACCCCAACGTCGACTTCTTCTCGGGCGCGCTTTACGAGCTGCTCGGCATCGAGATTTCGCTCTTCACACCCATCTTCGCCGTGGCCCGCGTGGCTGGCTGGTGTGCCCACATCCTCGAGCAGTGGGAAGACAACCGGATCTTCCGCCCCGAGTGCCTCTACAGCGGCGATTCGGGGAAGAAGTGGGTTCCCATCTCGGAGCGCTAGTCGTCTGACGGCTCTGGAGCAGGGCCTCCGCCTTCGGGCGGGGGCCCGCTTCGTTTTTGGCCGCTCCGCTTTGGTCGGTCAGGGCGCTTCGCCCGCGGCCTTCAGCATGGCGATGTCGTCGCTTCCGACGGCTGCAAAGGCGTTGTGGGCGTGGATGGACTCTTCGTTCTCGGCCTCGACCTCGAACCAGGCGACGCGGGGGTCGGCCATGAGCTTTCCGGCGATGTTACGGACGAGGTCTTCGACGAAGACGGGATTTTCGTAGGAGTGCTCGGTGATCCACTTCTCATCGGCCCGCTTGAGGAGGGGGTAGATGGGGGCGGAGGCGGAGCTGTCGGCGATCTCGACGAGCTCTTCGATCCAGACGAGGTCGTGGAAGCGGACCTGCATGCGGGCCATGCTTCGCTGGCAGTGGGCGCCATACTGGGAGATGGCCTTGCTGCAGGGGCAGAGGGTCATGACGGGGACCTCGACGCCGAGCGTGAAGCGGGCAGTGTCGCGGTCGGCGTCGCCGAGGAAGTAACAGCGGAGCTCGAGCATGGAGGCGGCGCCAGTGGCGGGCGCCTTGCGCTGGATGAAGTAGGAGAAGTCGACGCGGACGTGGGAGCGGGCGGCGTCGAGGGTTTGGCGCAGGTCCTGGACGAGGAGCGGCAGGGTGGAGAGGGAGATCTCGCCGCGGTGCCGTTCGAGCGCTTCGATGAAGCGGCTCATGTGGGTGCCCTTGTACTGGTGGGGCAGATCGACGGTGAGGGTGAAGTTTCCGATGGTCTGCTGCGACTTCTGGTCGCGATCCCAGACGACCATGGGATACTTGAGCTTGGAGATGCCGGCGGCGCGGAGGGGGATGCCGCGCTCGTCGGCGGAGGACTGGATGTCGATCATGGGCTGGGTCACGCTACACGCCTCGTGCGGAGGGGTCCCAGATGAGCTTGTGCATCTGGATCTGCATTCGGACATCGAGGCCGTCTTCGAGGATCCAGGTTGCGAGCTCGAGGGGTGTGACCTGTCCGAAGACGGGGGAGAAGAGGATGGGGTGGCGACCGATGAGGCCGCGCTCGATGACCTGCGTGCGGGCCCACTCGTAGTCGGCGCGGTGGGCGAGGACGACCTTGATTTCGTCGTGGGGCTGCAGGAGGGGGAGGTTCTGCCAGCGGTTGCTCTGCACCTCACCGGAGCCGGGCGGCTTGAGGTCGTAAATCTTGCGGACGGCGGCGGGGACAGGGGCGATGTCGAGGCTGCCTGAGGTCTCGAGGAGGACCTCGAAGCCGCGGTCGAGACAGGCCTGCATGAAGGCGTTGACGCGGGGCTGCAGGAGGGGCTCGCCGCCTGTGACCTCGACGAGGTCGCAGGCGGGGAAGGTGGCGAGCTTGGCGAAGATTTCGTCGAAGGTCATCCAGCCGCCACCGGTGAAGGTGTAGACGGAGTCGCACCAGGTGCAGCGGAGGTTGCAGCCGGTGAGTCGAACGAAGTAGCAGCGTCGGCCGGCGTAGGTGGACTCGCCTTGAATGCTGTGGAAGATTTCGGTGATGCGGAGTCGCTGAGACTCGGCCTGTTCGGTGGCTATCATGTTGCCGTGGGTGGCCCGTGCGGGCGTTGGAGCAGGGCACTTTGCCATGGTTGGCAGTGCTCGTTAGTGCAAGAGCATGGAGTCGCGCCAAAAATGCGACGAGAGGACGGATGGCGATGAGCAGTACGACCGACAAGAGGAGAGGTTTGCAGCAGGCGGGCGAGGAGTTGGCACTGCCGCCACTGCCGACTGCAGTGGCAGAGGCGCTTGTCGAGCTCAACGGGCAGATGGAGGGCGAGGTGCGGACCGATGCGGTGCACCGGGCGCTCTATGCGACAGATGCGAGCATTTATGAGCTGGTGCCGTTCGGCGTGGCACTGCCGAAGAGCGCAGCGGACTTGGTGAAGATTGTGAAGGCGTGCGCGGCGGCGGGGATTCCGCTGACGGCGCGGACGGCTGGCACGAGCCTGTCGGGTCAGGCGGTGGGGCCGGGGCTCATCGTCGATACGGGCCGCTTCTTGAACCGAGTGCTGTCGATTGATGTGGAGCGGCGCGAGGCGCGGGTGGAGCCGGGTGTGGTGCGGGATGAGCTCAACCGGCTGCTGCGTCCGCATGGGCTGATGTTCGGGCCCGATACTTCGACCTCGAACCGCTGCATGGTTGGCGGGATGGTGGGCAACAACTCGTGCGGCTCCTACTCCATTCTGCATGGGACGACGCGGGAGAACCTGGTGTCGATGGAGGTGGTGCTGGCTGACGGCTCGGTGGCCGAGCTGGGTGAGATGTCGCGCGAGGCGTGGCTGGAGCGTGAGGCTGCTGGCGGCCTGCTCGGCGGCGCGATGCGTGAGGTGCGCGGTCTGGTGGAGGGGCAGACGGAGGCGATCCGCGCGGCCTATCCGAAGCGTGAGGTGAAGCGCCGAAACACAGGCTATGCGCTGGATGATCTGACCTACAGCTGGCTGGGCGACGAGCCGGAGCGGAAGGCGAGCCTGGCGCGGGTATTGTGCGGCAGCGAAGGGACGCTGGCAGTGACCCGCGAGGTGACGCTGAAACTGGTTCCCGTGCCGAAGGCGACGATGGTGGTGGCGGCGCATTTTGCGACCATCGACGAGGCGATGCATGCGACGGTGGAGGCGGTGAAGCATGGGCCGGCGGCGGTGGAGCTGCTGGACAAGCGGACGCTGGACCTGTCGCGGCTCAACCTGGAGCAGGAGCGGAACCGGTGGTTCCTCGAGGGTGACCCGGGCGCGATCCTAGTGATTGAGTTCTTCGACGAGACTTCAGAGGCGGCGCGTGGGCGCTGCGAAGGGGTGATTGAGGCGCTGAGGGCTGCGGGGCTTGGGTATGCCTTCCCGATCATCGCGCCGCCTCGTATCAACAGCATCTGGGAGCTGCGGAAGGCCGGTCTCGGCGTGCTGATGGGCAGCCCCGGCGACACCAAGCCGCAGACGCTGGTGGAGGACACGGCGGTGGCGGTGGCGGATCTGCCGGCCTACATCGCGGAGTTCGCGCAGCTGATGGCGCGGCACCAGGTGGACTGCGTCTATTACGCCCACGCCTCGGTCGGAGAGCTGCACCTGCGCCCCGAGCTCGACTTCAAGCAGCCGCGGGATGTGGCGCGGGCGGAGGCGATCGCCGGGGATGTGGCTGACCTGGTGCGCAAGTATCGGGGTTCGCTGTCGGGCGAGCATGGCGATGGTCGTGTGCGGGGCCCCTACATTGCGCGGGTGATGGGGCCCGAGGCCTACAGTTGGCTGGAGCGGGTGAAGCGGGCCTTTGACCCGGCGGGCATCCTCAATCCCAACAACATTACGCAGACGCGGCCGATGACCGAGGACTGGCGCTACCATGCGCGGTATGAGCAGCGCGAGGTAGTGAGCGCCTTTGCCTATGCGGAGAGCGGCGGTCTGCAGCGTGCGGTGGAGCGGTGCAACGGGGCGGGTGTCTGTCGCAAGACAGCGGCGATGGGCGGGACGATGTGTCCGTCCTACATGGTGACGGGCGAGGAGCATGACACGACACGCGGTCGTGCGAATCTCTTTCGGTTGATGCTGCAGCAGGGGCCGGAGGCGATGTTCACTTCCCCGGCGCTGGGCGAGGCGCTGGAGCTGTGCGTGGGCTGCAAGGCCTGCAAGAGCGAGTGTCCTGCGTCGGTGGATATGTCGCGGCTGAAGACAGAGTACTGGGCGGGACGGTATGCGCTGGAGGGGACGCCGCTTGCGGCGCGGGCCTTCGCCGAGGTGACCGAGTGGTCGCGGCTGGCGCAGGAGCTGCCGCTGGGTGCGGCGGTGGCCAACTGGGTGAGCGGGACGGGGCTTGCCAAGGCGGTGATGGCGAAGGCGCTGGGGCTGTCGGAGAAGCGGACGATGCCGGCGATTTCGGGGCGCTCGTTTCATGACTGGTTCGGCGCTCGGAAGCGGGCGTCGAAGCCGGGTGCGGAGCGGGTCTGCCTCTTCGTGGATGAGTTCACCGACCGTTATGAGCCGGAGGTAGGACAGGCTGCGGTGGCGGTGCTGGAGGCGGGTGGCTTTGAGGTCATCGCGCCGGTCTTTGCGCCGTCGGGACGGACCTACCTGAGCCGGGGGCTGGTGGCCGAGGCGCGCGAGGTCATCGGGCAGAATGTGGTGGCGCTGGATCGGCTGCTCGACGACGTGGTGGCGGTGGTGGGGCTGGAGCCCTCCGCGGTGCTGACCTACATCGACGAGTCGGTCGATTTTGCCGATGTGCCGTGGCGCGCGGCTGCGGAGCGGGTGGCGAAGAAGGTGAAGCTGGCCGAGGATTTTGTGGGCGAGGTGGCGGCGCGTGAGCCATCGCGCTGGTCGTGGCAGGCGGAGCCCGAGCGGGTGATGCTGCATGGTCACTGCCACCAGAAGGCGCTGGTTGGGACGGGCGGTGCGGTGGCGGCGCTCAAGGCCTCGGGCTGCAGCGTGGAGACGATTCCGAGCGGCTGCTGCGGCATGGCGGGCTCGTTCGGCTACGAGGCGAAGAACTACGAGGTGTCGATGGCGATGGGGGAGCTGGTGCTCTTCCCGGCGGTGCGCGGTGCGGAGGCTTCGACGCAGGTCGCTGCTTCGGGCACCTCGTGCCGGCACCAGATTCACGACGGGACGGGCCGCTCGTCGGCCCACACGATGGTGGTTTTGGCCGGCCGGCTGAAGCGCGGATAGCGGTCGCGCAAAAAATCGACATCGCGGTCGGCAACAGCGGCGCGCAGACGACGACAAGAGAGGAGAGCGGATGGAGAGCATGGAGCTCATCCCAGGCCGCGCGACTCTTTGTGTGTGAGGTCTGCGATGTGGATGATGCTCGGTAGATGGGTTCTGATGGCGGCTTTGTGCTCGCTCTGTTGGGGGTGCGAACCCGGGAGTGAGGCCGGCACGGCGGCGGTTCGGTTGCTGCGAGGAGGGGCGGGGGAAGCCTACGGACTCAAGGTGACCGAGCCGTCGCCGGGCGAACGGCTGACGGGCCGTCGGGTGATGGTGCGTGGCTGGGTTGGCGACGGCATCAGCGCTGTGATGGTGGAGCGCCGAGAGGCGGTGCTACTGCGCAGCGCCTGGCAGGCGGAGCTGGTGCTGGAGCCGGGCCAGAAGTCGGTGACGGTGGCGGCACTCGCGCAGGGGCAGGTGGTGGCGACGGCGCGGGTCGCTGTAGAGCCGCCAGAGGTTGGCTCGAAGGTGAAGCGCGTTGTGGCGGAGGTGCGACCGCGCCGAGTTGCTGCGGGCGGGCGGGCGACGGTGTCGTGCGTTGCGGAGGGGGAGGATGGCCTTCCGCTCGCTGTGCGGCGGCCCTTCGCCATCATCTCGAGCGGGCCTGTAACGGCGCTCGACAGCCGTCACTATCGGGCAGAGGCAGCAGGCCGTGCCGCCTTTGTCTGCATGACCGACGACGCCATGCTGAGCTCCGACGAGGCGCTGCTGGAGGTATTGCCGGGGCCGACGGTCCGGACGGTGGCGACGGTGAACGGGCTTCAGGGCGAGGTGGTTGCGGAGGCGGGCGAGAGGCTTTCCGTAGGCTGCCGAAGCTTCGATGCGGGGGGCGCGGAGCGGCGCGACGAGGAGGCTGTGGCGCAGTTAGACTGGCTGGGCGATGGCGTGAGTTGGGAGGGTGCCAACCTGGCTCGTCTGACTCGAGCGGGTGAGTATCGGCTGCGCTGCCTTTCGCCGGGCGCCAAGGAGTCGGCAGCGACGCGGGTGGTCGTGACACCGGAGCGGGGGTCGCTTCGGGCGGAGGTGAGCCTGCATCCGGCGCGTGAGGTGGTGGGCGGAGATCAGGTCCGGCTCGCGACGGTCCAGCTCGATCAGTTCGGCAACCGTGTTCCGCGGGGAGCGGGCCGGCCGGAGCTCTGGTTCGCGCCGGAGGACCAGAGCGAGCCGGTCTCCTTGGTGCCTGGTGCGGGGAGCGATGAGGAGCAGACCTTTTCGGTCCCGCGGGGAGCGGGCAGGCTGGAGGTGCGGCCCGGCACCGTGACGCCGGGCGGCGGTTCTGCGCCCCCGGACCTTCCTACATCGGTGACGGTGCAGCCCGCCTCTTCTGTGCCGCTGCGTGGGCAGTGTGGTCCCGCGCTGATGGTGGAGCGGGAGGGGGCGGTGGCTGCCTATCGGATCGGTCTCATCGGGTTTGATCCGGCGACCGACGAGGTGGAGGTGGAGGGCAACGGCCACCTAGCGCTGCATCGGGAGGCCGACGGACGAGGCGCTCGGATGGCCGTCACTGCAGGGGCCGCGGGGAGCTGGATCGATGTCTGGCAGCCGGTGGCGACGGGTCGGAACTTTGTGGGGTTCAAGCTCTATCGGAACATCTGGGAGGGGCGCTGGCACCGGCGAGAGCTGCTGTTCGAGGACTTCTGCACCTACCTGGCGGCGCCGCGGATTGTGCCCTTCGGCGAGCCGGTGGCCCACGCGCTGGAGGGTCGGATGAACCAGGTGGGGCTGGATGATGGCGGCGCTACGGCGACGGCGATCGCCTCGGTGGTGAACACCGCAGTGACGGCGTCGAACTTCACGGCGCAGCTCGAGGCAGCGCTGCAGGCCGATCCCGTGCTGCTCGAGGGTGTGACGGCCGATGACTACTACAACGAGCTGGATCACTGCGAGGCGAGCTGGAATCCGGTGGACTGGGCCATTTGCCTTGCGGAGGTGCTGGGCGAGACGCTGGAGGCGGTGTCGAATGCGGTCGGGGTTTCGCGCATCTGGGATGCCTGCGTGGAGGCGCACGAAGGGGTTCGGGCGAGCGACCCGCAGCTGTCTCTCTGGTTCTCGAGCAACCCCGACGAGCCCTCGCTCGAGGCACGTGTGGAGGTGGGGCGAATCGAGATTCCGCTCAACCGGTGCATCTTCGACGATCCGCATGGGATGTTGGAGCTGAAGAATCTCTCGGTGCACGCACGGTTCGGGGTGGCAGTGTCGGAGGGGCTGGCGACGGTGCGTGCACGCGAGGTGGAGATCGAGTCGCTCGATGTGGAGGGGCGCCTCTCATTCTTGGGCATCGACTTTTCGCTGCCGTCGAGCGCGGTGGCGCGGGCGCGGGAGCAGGCAGAGGTGGTGCTGGAGCAGGAGCTCTCGCGCTACCTCTCCATGGCCCTGACGCAGCGCCCGCTCGAATCGTTCGACATCGGCTTCGCGCTGCCACCGCTGGGCGAGCTGCTGGGTGAGGCGCCTGCAGCGGAGCGGGCGCGGGCAGGGTTCCAGATGCAGCTGAGCGAGCTTCATGTGAGCCCGAACGGCTACCTGCAGGCAGGAGTCGCAAGCCGGATGAGCGGGGTATCGGGGGGCCGCACGGGGCTTGTGGCGGCAATGCTGATGCCGTCGGTGCTGCTGCC
>JBIIFW010000392.1:0-2871 GCA_044236985.1 Bradymonadia bacterium
GCCCGGCACCGCCATCGGCTTCCACGGCCACCACAACATGGGCATGAGCATCGCCAACTCGCTCGCGGCGGTCGAGGCTGGTGCGGAGCGTATCGACGTGGCCTGCGCAGGCCTCGGCGCCGGCGCAGGCAACACCCCCACCGAGGCCTTCGTTGCGGTCGCGAACCGCATGGGCATCGAGACGGGCGTGGACCTCTACAAGGTCATGGATGTGGCCGAAGACCTCATCGTCCCGATGATGAACCAGATGGTCCGCGTGGACCGCGACGCCCTCGTGCTCGGCTACGCCGGCGTCTACTCCTCCTTCCTGCTCTTCGCGAAGCGGGCCGCCACCCGTTACGGCCTCTCTGCCCGCGACATCCTCATGGAGATGGGGCGTCGCAAGACGGTCGGCGGCCAGGAAGACATGATCGAAGATGTGGCGCTCGACATGGCCCGCGAGCGCGGCCTCATCTGACCGCTACTCGGCGTACATCGCCTCGATTTCGGTCGCCCAGTTGGTGTTCACCACCCGGCGCTTCACCTTGAGCGTCGGCGTGAGCTCGCCATCAGGGATGCTGAAGGGCCTGGGCAGCAGCGTGTACTTCTTGATGCCCTCCACCCGCGAAACCTCCGCGTTGACCACCTCCATGTGGGCGGCCAGTTCGCGGCGGATGGCCTCGGACGAGACGAGGTCACCCGTGATGCCGTGGTCGGCGGCCCAGCGGGGCGCCACCTCGGGGTCGAGCGTGAGCAGCGCGGTGAGGTACTTGCGGCGGTCGCCGATGACGACGGCCTCGCCGATGAGGGGGTGGCGCTTGAAGGCCTCTTCAAGGTTCTTCGGAGCGATGTTCTTGCCGCCGGAGGTGATGAGGATCTCCTTCTTGCGGCCTGTGATGTTGAGGAAGCCGCTCGCGTCGAAGGCGCCGAGGTCTCCCGAGTGGAGCCAGCCGTCGATGAGGGTCTCGGCCGTGGCCGCCGGCTCCTTGTAGTAGCCGAGGAAGATGTTGGGGCCGCGGACGAGGATTTCGCCGTCGTCGGCGATGCGGACCTCAGCACCGGGGATGGCCTTTCCGACGGTGCCGATACGGGTGGCGCCAGGCATGTTGAAGGTGCTCGGGCCGCAGCCCTCCGACTGGCCGTAGACCTCGTGCACGACGAGGTCGAGCGAGGCGAGGAGCTCGAGTACCTCGCGGCCGATGGGCGCGGCGCCGGAGACGGAGACGAGCGCCCGGTCGAGGCCGATGGCGGCGCGGAGCTTGGTGAAGACGAGCCGGTTGGCAAGGCGGTACTGCAGCGCAAGCAGCGGCGGCACAGGCCTCCCCTCGTTGCGAAGGCTGCTGGCCTGCGCGCCCACCTTGCGGGCCCAGAGGGAGATGGCCCGCTTGGCGCCCGTGGCCTCGCTCAGCCGCTGGCTGATGGTGGCGAACATCTTCTCCCAGATGCGGGGCACGCCGAAGAAGACAAAGGGCCGCACCTCCTTGAGGTTGTCTGCCACCTTGTCGATCGACTCGGCAAAGTAGACCGCGTAGCCGATGGTCGCCGGCCCGTGCACCGAGAACATCTGCTCGGCGATGTGCGACAGTGGCAGGTAGGAGAGGGCACAGCCGTCGGCTGCGATGCCGGTCATCTGCTGCGCCACGCGGGCCGTCCAGGCCAAGTTTCGGTGCGACAGCATGACACCCTTCGGCGGGCCCGTGGTGCCCGAGGTGTAGATGAGCGTGGCCATCGCATCTTCGCGCAGCCGTTCAACGGAGGCCAGCACGTCGGCCTCCGAGGCGCCTTCGCCCCTGGCGAGGAACTGCTCCCACGACATCGCCATGGGGTCGTCGGGCGTCGCTACCCCACGCATCAGCACCACATGCTTGAGCTGCGGCATCTTCTCGCGCGCCGCCACCACCTTGGCCCACTGCGACAGGTCTTCGATCAACAGGAGCTGTGCGCCGCAGTGGTCGACGATGTAGGCCAGCTCATCGGGCGAGCTGGTGGTGTAGATGCCGGCGGGTGCGCCGCCCACGCACATGCTGGCCATGTTGAGGATGGTCCACTCGGGCCGGTTGAAGCCGATGATGGCCACGCCGCCCGTGCTCTCCGAGAGGCCGAGCGCGAGGAGCGCCCGCGCCGCCTGCTTTACCTGCCCCGTGTAATCGGCCCAGTTTGACTGCTTCCACTGACCCGCCACCTTCTCGGCATAGGCCGGGGCGTTCGGGCGGAGGCGGGCCTGCTCTAGGAAGCGGCGGGGGATGGTGTCAGACATGAACGCTCCGAGGCTCCGATGGGGGTGCTGCTCCGCTACCGACTCACGGCGTGGCGCGTCAACGACAAGCGCCTCTCCCCGTTGCCACCGCGCAACGCTCTGGTAGGGCCGACAGACGTCCTCGACCCGGAGAACCGATGCATCACGATCCGCACCAGCACCTGCCCCCTTGGGAGATCGGCCGCCCGCAGGCCGCCTTCGTGAAGCTGGCAGACGAGGGGCGCATCAGCGGCCCCGTCTTGGATGTGGGCTGCGGCAGCGGCGAGATCGCACTCTTCCTGGCCTCGCGGGGCTACCGTGTTGCTGCAATTGATCTCGATGAGACAGCGCTTGCCTCGGCCCGCCTGAAGGCCTCGCAGCGAGGCGGCACCGTCGAGTTCATCTCGGCCGATGCCCTCTTCCTCGAGTCCCTCGACGGCCTCTTCAAGACGGTCATCGATTGCGGCTGCTTCCACAGCTTCAGCGACACCGAGCGTGAGTTCTACCTCGACGGCCTGCGCCAGGTGGTGGCCGTTGGCGGCATGGTCCACCTGCTGGTCCTCAGCGAACTCGAGCCCGGCAACTACGGCCCGCGGCGGGTGACAGAGCGCGAGCTCCGCGACCTCTTCGACGATGGCTTCGTGATGGAGTCGTGC
>JBIIFW010000057.1:0-10701 GCA_044236985.1 Bradymonadia bacterium
GCCCGCTCGACACCGGGACACTCCCTCGACTACCCCAGATGCGAAGTGACCAGTCCTTCAAGCGAACAACACCAGGTGCGCAGTGGTCCCCCCGCCGCGTGACAACGCCAAAAACGGCGCGGGAGTTCCAAACGACTCTACATCGGCAGGTGCGAAACGCCAAACATTCGCGACGGACCCGTCTGGGCAAACACCGCTCCCCTGCGCGCATCGAAGGTTGCAGTTCGAACAATCGAGGCATAGACTGTCTGGCCCTAAACTTTTGTCATCGAGCCTTCGCCCTTGCTCTCCTGCCTCCAAACCCGACTCGTCACCGCGCTGGCCGGTGTGACAGACGAGGAGCGCCGCTCGCTTGCTCGCAGGATCGGCACCCGCCGCGTCGACGCCGTAGCACTGGCCGAGGAGCTCCTCCGCCCCGAGACGCTCGAGCAGACGCTGACCACGCTCTCCTCACCCGGCGCCGAGCTCTTCGCGGCGCTCGCCTATGGCATGCCCTACCTCCCGCTCACAGAGGGGCATTACGACGACCCCGAGGCGCTCGACCTCGATGACCCCGAAGCCGGTGCCGTCGGGGCCGAACTGTGGAACAGCGATCCGTCAGTGCAGGAGCTGCGGGAGCGCGGCCTCGTCTTTGTCTCGGAGGTTGCCGGCCCCTTCGTCCCCATCGAACTCCGCATGGCCTACTGCGAAGACGAGCACCTGCATCGGGCCGATACCGGCGTGCTCCTGTCGCGGATGGACGACGAGGCCCTCGCAGAACTCGCAGGCTTCCATCAGGTCGAGCCGCTGCCGGCAGACGAAGACGACCCGCTCGCGCTGGTTCTCCGCGTCGTCGAGCGGCTCTACGACACCGACCACCTCAAGGCGCTCTTTGAGCAGCTCTCCCCCGCTGGGCAGTCCCTGCTCTTCTGGGCCACCGAGGCGCCCCATCCCATCCCCCACCGCCGCTTCCGTGACGAGGCGCGCGCCCTCGCAGAGCGTACCGCCGAGCGCTCCGGCACCGTCGAGCGGCTGCTGCTCTCCATCGGTTTTGTGCACGCCGTCGTGACCTCCGACGGTGAGTGGATCGTGGTGCCGGACGACATGCGGATGGCCCTCGACCCCGTCGTTGACGGCTGGCTCTCCGCCTCCAACCTCGCCACCTTCGAGACGCTGCGCGCCAGCTCGCTGCCCGCCTTCCGCGACCTCTTCCCCCGCGGCTTCCAAGGCGACCCACGCTTCGCTGCCCGCGAGCTCATGGTCGCCGCCGTGCATGGCCCGCTCGACGAGGCCCATCCGCTCGTCCCCATCCTGCTCGACCTCAAGATCCTCGAGACGGGCGACGGCTGGCCCGGCGAGTTCATGTCGCAGCACCTCGATGCCAGCGGCCCCGACCTCTTCTCCCAGCTCGCGCTCCGTAACTGGCTCTTTGCCCACAACGACCGCTTCAGCGAGTCCCTCTTCCGCCCCTTCAGCGTCGAAGTCACCGCCGTCGCTCGCCACCTCGACCTGCGCGAAGAGCCCGAGGAAGAGGCCCAGTGGCGGCTCGAGGTCGCCGCCGGCTGGCTCGCCTTCTGCTACCAGGTCCGCGCCCACCTGCTGCTCACGCTCGGCGTGCTGCCGGCCGGCTACTGGTTCCCGCTCCGGCCCCTCGCCGCCTGGTTCATCTCGGTCTACCGCCGCGTCGCCTGGCGCCACAACGTCGTCTCGCTCCTGGCCGACGCCCCCGATGCTGCCCGTCACGGCTCGGTCGTCGACTTCGACCAGCGCACCGAGGCCGACCTCGAGCGGGCCCTCCGCAGCCTCTTCGTCAACCTGCTCGCGCCGCTCGGTGCCGCACAGCTCCACCCGCGCGAACCCCTCTTCCTCGTCAACCCCGAGGCCCTCCGCTGCTTCCCCGAGGCCGACCCGGAGTGGCGTGAACTCGAGTCCTCGGCCCGCGGCTACCTCGGCATCGATCTCGACCTCTCGCTGCCGATGCCGGTCGACCCGACCTCGATGGTTCCCCAAAGCAGCCACTGGCTCTGGAATGTCGATGGCGAGCTCGTCGCCAGCCCCGAGGCCTGGGCCGCAGACCTCGCCCGTGTTGCCAATTGGGCAACGCCCTTCTCCGAACATGGCCAGATGCGCTTCCTCTTCACCGAGGATTCGGTGCTCGCCGCCACCGACGACGATGGCGACGCCAGCGACCCGCTCGAGATGCTCCTCTGGCTCATGACCCAGACCCGCGGCGATCTGCCCGACCGGGTCCGCGCCGTCTTCGGCGGCGCAGGCGCCATGCTCTCCGACCATCCCGACGCAGCGCTTCGCGGCGCAGCCGAGATCGTCGAGGGGCTCTGCGAACGGGTCGAGTCGTGGGGCGAGCGGCCACCGCTCGAACTCATCGAAGACCTCCGCGGCTGGGGAGATGTGGCAGTCTCCGCCCTTACCGGACGCATCGAGCGGGCCGTCGCAGACGGCGACACCCACGAACCCATCTGCATCCACGCCGCTGTCATCCTCGGCGAGATCGGTGCCGACCGCGCTGCCCCCTCGGTCATGCGCCTGCTCGCAAATGCCGATGGCGACCACACCCTCGCCGCCGCCGGCATGGCCTGTGCCCGACTCGCCCCTGTCACCTGCCCGAGCCTCCTCGCCCTCCTCCGCAACGAGCATGCCCCCCTCGAGCGCCGCATGAGCGCCATGGGTGCCCTCGCCGCCGCCGCCGTGCTCTTTCCCACCCTCGGAGACCGGGTCTTCGAGGCCCTCACCGGCTTCGCCCATGCCGAGGAGCTCGAGCCCGAGATCGCCACCAGCGTCGCCATCGCGCTCGCCGAAACCGGCCACCCCAAGGTCGACGGCTACCTCAAGAGCCTCAAGGAGCTCAACCTCTGGGTCGACTCCGTGATGCCCATCGAGGAGTGCCAATCGCTCGCTGCCAATGCGCCCTCCGTCTGGGGCCACCCCCTCTACTCGCTCCCCATCGCCCAGATCTATCCGACCCGCTCCGAGAGTGAGTCCATGGCGCAGGAGCGCGGTGTTGACGAAATCTTGCGCGAGTCTGGGCTTTCGTCAGAAGCCATCCTCGGCTGGTCACAGCGCAACGCTGGCCGACGGCGGCGCGGAGACCCTTCGTAGCTCTCGCCTCCCGCCATTCCGCCTCAGGACGCACCTTGCCCACCCGCGGTATCTACCTCTTCGACATCGCCCGCTTCCCCGTCTTTATCGACACCGGAGGCCTCATCTTCATCGGCCTCATCCTGCTGCTGCAGATGAGCGGCGGCATGCTCGGGATCCTCGGCGCCTTCCTCTGGATCATCGCCATCTATGGCAGCATCCTGGCACACGAACTCGGGCACGCCGTTGTCGGCCGCCGCCTTGGCTATGGCTCAGCCGATATCGTCCTCTCCTTCTTCGGCGGCGTCGCCATCTGGAGCGGGCGCACCAGTCGCTCCCGTCGCGACCAGCTCCTCGTCACCCTCGCCGGCCCCGCCGTCAATGTCGTCCTTTGTATCTTCTTTCTCCTCCTCAAGACCTTCCCGCCCCCCTTCATCTCCCTGCTTGTGCCCTCGCTCCGCGACCTCATCGGTGATCTCTACTGGATCAACCTGATGCTCGCCGCCTTCAACATCCTCCCCATCTTCCCGCTCGACGGAGGCCAGGCGCTCCGAACCGCGCTCGCCTACCGCATGCGCGGCACCAGGCTTGTCCGCATCTCCCTGCAGGTCTCCTTCGCCACGCTCGGCCTGGTGATGCTCTACGCCGTCTCCGCCAGCCACATCTTCCTCGTCTTCATCCTGGCGCAGATTGCCTTTCAGAACTGGCAGGAGTGGCAGCAGGTGCGCCGTTGAGAGCAGCCTCCAGACTGCTCCCCTTGCTCCTGCTCTCGGCCTGTTCCCCTGCCGCTGCGCCGGCACCTGCCGCGCCGGTTGAGGCTCCCGCGGCAGAGGGCTCCGGCTCCGCTGCACCTGCTGCCGAGCCCGTCGTATCCTGCCGGCTGACGCGCGCCGAGGAGCTGGTAGAGGCACTCGAATTGCGCAGCGAAGATGGTGGCTGCCGGCTCCTGCTGCCCCTCGGAGTTGCTGCAGGCCCGCTCCCCGTCCGTGTTGGCACAGTGCCCGGCGAGCCTGCCGCCGCCTTCGAAGCCGGCAGCGGCTCCGACCGCTTCTACGCATCGGAGGGCACCGTGAAGGTGGAGCAGGCAGACGCCACCCTGCTCCGCGGCACCGTCGAGGCCCGCGATGCCAACCCCCCCGGACTCGCGCGGCTCTCCGCTACCTTCGAGGTCCGCAGGAGCCAGCCATGAGCGCCTCAGGAGAGACCTGGCGTCTCGCCTCCGTGGAGCGCGAAATCGGAGAGGCCGAATCGGTGGTGCGTGCCCGGACGCTCATGCGACTCGGCCTTGGCGACGACCCCGACCTCGACGTCCGCATCGTCCGTCGTTCCATCGATGCCCGCGGTCAGCGGCCGCCACGCTTCGTGCATGCTGTCGACTGCCACATCCCGCCCCATCTGCTCGCCTCCGCAGACACCTCCAAGGCCGAGCGGGTAGGGCGGAGCGCCGAGCGCCAACGCTGGCAGGTTGCCGCAGACGCCGCGCGGCCCCTTGTCATTGGTGCCGGTCCCTGTGGCATCTTCGCCGCGCTCGTGCTCGCGGAGGCCGGCCTCCGGCCCATCCTGCTTGACCGCGGAAAGCCCGTCGAGACCCGCGCAAAAGACATCTCGCGCCTCATGGGCTACGGCATCATCAACCCCGAATCCAACCTCTGCTTCGGCGAGGGCGGCGCCGGTACCTGGAGCGACGGAAAGCTCTACACGCGAAAAGGGGGCGACCTCCCGCGTCGGGTGCTTGAGACCTTCGTCGCCTTCGGCGCCGACCCCGACATCCTCGTCGAAGGCCGTCCCCACCTCGGCACCGACAAACTCGTCTCACTGCTCAAATCGCTCCGCGCAGGCCTTGTCGCCCGCGGCGGCGAGATCCGCTTTGAGGCCCGGGTCGATCGGCTCGCGCAGCACGACGGCCGCGTGACCGGCGTCATCCTGCACGACGGCGAGCGCATCGACGCAACCCACGTGGTCCTTGCCCTCGGCCACTCCGCCCGCGACCTCTACCTGCAGCTCGCTAACGACGGCCTCGCCATGGTCCCCAAGGCCTTCGCGGTCGGCTTCCGCGTCGAGCACACCCAGGCCCTCGTCAACCGCATCCAGTATGGCCAGTGGGCCGAAACCCCCGGGCTGCCGGCCGCCTACTACGAACTGACCGCCAACGTGGGGCAGGGCGCAGATGCGCGCGGCGTCTACTCCTTCTGCATGTGTCCTGGCGGCAGCATCGTCCCCACAGGGGCCCGCGAAGGCGAGGTCTGCGTCAACGGCATGTCCCACTCTGCCCGCTCCGGCCACTATGCCAACAGCGCGCTGGTCGTCACCGTCGCGCCCGAGGAGCTCGGCCGCCACCTCACCCGGGCGCCCGAGCACCCGGTGCTCGTCGGTATGCAGTTCCAGCGAGAGTGCGAAGAGAGGGCGGCCGAGGCGGGCGGCGGCGGCTTCACGGCCCCGGCGCAGCGGCTCGGCGACTACCTTGCGGGCCAGAACAGCAGCGAGGTGCGTCGCACCACCTACCGGCGTGGCGTTGTCCCTGCCGACCTCGGCAAACTCTACCCCGACTTTGTCCGCGACGCGCTCCGCCTGGCCATGCGCCCCTTCTCCGCCCGCATGCCCGGCTACACCTCCGACGAGGCTCTGCTCATCGGCGTCGAGACCCGGACCAGCGCCCCGGTCACCATCTCCCGCGATCCGCAGACGCTCACCTCCCCCTCACTTGCGGGGCTCTATCCTGCTGGCGAAGGGGCCGGCTTTGCAGGCGGCATTGTGAGCGCCGGCGTGGACGGCATCAGGGTCGCCGAGGCGCTGCTGCGGTCGCTGGCAGAGCCCATCCCGTAGCCCCGCCCCAACGAGGCAAAGATCGCGCCAATCCGCCAAATGCGTGTCGCGTTGCGTCAAACGGAGTGCATGACACTCGGGAATGGGGTCTGCTAGTCGCGGTTTACGGTTGTCGTGGGGCCGATCGCCGAAGCGGTCGGTTCCGCACCGTGTTCTCCTCTTTCCCGACGCGAGAAAGCCATCTTGCCGCCGAGCCGCAACGACGACACGACAGGAAGCCTGCCTGCTGCCGCCATCGGATTGTGGGAGAACGCTGCCTACCTCGCCCAGCTCCGCTCGCCGGACCGGGTGACCGGCATGCTCATGGGTTGTGCCATCGGCGACGCGCTCGGCATGGCGGTCGAAGGCCCCGACCCGCTCCAGGCCCGCCGCGCCCTCGACAGCCTCGGCAACATCCGCGAGTTCCTCGCCCCGCAGCCCTTCGCCCACAAGTCGCTCCAGCGGCTGCGGCCCGGCTGCTGGACCGATGAGACCCAGATGTTGCTCTCCCTCACCCGCTCGCTCGTCGCAGCGCCGGCACTGAGCTTCGACCTTGTGGTCGCCGCCCACGTCCACGCCTTCGAGACCTTCGAACACCGCGGCTGGGATGTCGAAACCAAGCAGGCCTGTCGCCGCCTCCTGCAGGGCACCGCCCCCGCCCGCTCCGGTGCCATCGGTGTGCCCGGAAACACCGCCGCGGCCAAAATGGCGCCCCTCGTCGCCGCCCTCCTCCGCGACGGTACAGACCGACCCGCGCTCCTGCAGTTCACCCTCGAGGTCACCCAGATGACCCACCGCGACAGCCGCGCCGTAGTGGGTGCCTACCTGGTCTCGCTGCTCGTCGCCGACGCCTTCGGCTGCAACCGGCGGTGGGAGCCCACGCCCGACCGATACCAGCAGCTCGTCGCAGAGGCGCTCTGGGCCGAGGCGCAGCTCGAACTGTCCGGCTTCGCTCCGAGCGACGACCCGCTCTCCCGCCACCTCGAAGAGCTCTCCGACGCCCTCGACTGCCCCTCGCGCGAGCTGGCCGAACTCAGCGGTGGCGCCGGTGCTGACGCCCGCCAGTCCATCCCCTTCTGCGTCGCGCTGCTCTGCGGGCGCTCCTGGGACTTCGACGAAGGGGTCACCGCGGCGGTGATGGGCGGAGGTGATGCAGACACCAATGGCGCCATCGTCGGCACCATCCTCGGCATCGCCTGCGGCGTCAGGAAGATGCCTCGCCGCTTCGTCGAAAAGATTGAGGAGGCCGAGCTCATCCGGGAGTCGGGACAGCTCCTCGCAGCTTGGCTCGGCCGCGAGAGCTAGGGACCCATGTCGCCGGCTGCGGGGCTCGTGGGGTCTACCTCGGGCACCGGCATGACAACAGCCTTCGGATCGGTGATCGTACCCTCCTTGTCGCGAAGCATCACCTTGTTGTCTTCGCTGAGCACCAGCGTGTGCTCAGGCGCCTCCTTCGGAACGCAGCGGAGCGACTCGGCGGAGGGCGGCGACATCCTGTCGCGATCATACTTGTAGATGTCCGCCAGGAACTCCGCGTGACCCTCGTCGTTGACCCGGACCACATAGTATTCCATGTGCACGGGCACGGGCGTTTTCAGCGTGATTGTGGTCTCCTTTTTCTCCTCGGACCGCTTGTTGTCGTCGTAGATTTTGGCGATCTTTGCGGCGTCATACTGGCCATCTTCGGTGAGCATGTGCTCGAGCAGCTTCATCGGATCCTGCACCCGCATGCAGCCGTGTGAGAAGGCCCGCACCGGGTAGGCGAAGAAGGCCTTCTTGTTGGTGTCGTGCAGGTAGGTGCTGAAGGGGTTGGGGAACATGAACTTCACCAGCCCCAGCGCGTTGTCTTCGCCGGGCTTCTGCCGAATCACCTCTTCTCCTCTGATCATCACCTTCTCGATGCCCTTCTTCTCGAAGTAGTCCTCGGCCTCGAGCAGTTCGGGCAGGAGCTCCTCGTTGATGATCCGCTGCGGCACATTCCAGAAGGGGTCATGCGGGCCGACTGCAGCGGCGTGGCGTTGGAATACTTCCAGCTCTTCGTCTCGGGGTCGCACTCCCGCATGGTGTTGCCCACGACAATGCGGAAGCGCATCGCCCGCTTGCCATCGCGCCAGACCTCCGCGTGAAAGTCCGGGATGTTGACGAAGACGAAGTCGAGGTCGTCGCCGATCCGGCTCTCGCGCCACCGCTGCAGTGTCAGGTCGAGCTGCTTGAGCCGCTGTTCTGCCGTCACATTGAGCGAGCTGAAGAGCTCCTTGTAGAGCCCCCGCTTGGGGTCGAGCTGGTGGCCAACCATGTAGTCCGACACTGCCTTGCCGAGCGGCTCGTCGAACCGGTCGTCGAGCGGGCCCACCTCGTAACCCTCCTCCGACAGCCGCACCTTGAGGGTTGCCACCTGTGGTCCATGCGTTCCCCGCGACCCCGTAAAGGCCGTGACCTTGGGCCATCCCCCCTTGGCGACCAGCGCCGCATAGCGCTTTCTCACCTCCAGTAACTTCCCATACTGGTCGTGTCGCGGGGGCAGTGAGGAGAGCAGGGTGTTGGCCGCCCCCGAGCCCTGGGCCGCGGCGGCATCGGCGAACAGCTTGGCCAGCCGCGCCTCGACCACCTTCGCGCGTGCCGCCGGCTCTTTGGGGTCGTCGAGCGTCGCCGCGTTGCCCAGACCCTGGTCGGAGCCGTAGTCGAGGAGCGCGTCGGCGAGCAGCACCTCGAGCGTCGCACGGGCACCGCGCGCGCCCCGTGCCAGCTCGAGCCTGGCCGCGTGGGTTCGGGCATACTCCGGAGCGGTCGAGGTCGCCGCATCGCCGAGCACCGCAGTCAGCGCAGCCATCGCAACATTGGGGGCAGAGGCCACGCTCGGCACATCGGTCGCCGCCACGAGCGCCTGCTTCAGCACCCGCTTGAACCCGAAGGGTGGCGCGTGACGGAGCCCTGCATCCCACTCGGTGAGTGCGGTCAGCGCCTCGCCAATCTCCACCTGATGGTAGGCTTTGGGGTCGAGCCCGTGATCTGGCGAGAGCGCAACGGCATCGACCACCGACTGCCCGACCGGCGTGAGGCCCGACCCGGTGGTCAGAAAGGGGGCACCCTTGCGGGCCTCGTAGAGCCGGAGCAGGGTGCGCTCCCGCTTGAGGGGCTTTGCGAACTCGGTGCTCCGCAGCACCGCTTCCACGGGGGCCTGCGTCAGCTGCGCATCGAACCAGGCCTGGTAGGTCGCTTCGAGGTGGTCTTCCAGCGCCTCCCGCGCAGCATCTCGCGTGGTCGGCAGTACTCCCGAGCCCTCGCCCACCGGCGGGCTCTCGTCGCTGCAACCAGCGAGCGCCAGCGCCAAACCGAACACCGTCCACAGCGCGCGGCGTGCGCCGGCTGCAGCGAGGTCGGAGGCCGAGTGGGGATGGTTGCGGAACAGCATGGCAGACTCCCTGACGGTTGGTCGAGGTTGTGGGTACGATCGCCCGATCGCAGCGTCAAACTTCGGAGGTTATCGCCCCCCGATCCAGCCCGTGCGAAGTCGTTGGCAGCGACGACGAATCGGAATACCCTCGGCTGAGGAACTGTGTGCGTTCGAGGAAGAACATGTGTCGTCTGTATGCACAACGCTCGTCGCAGTCGGAAGATGCCCGGGCCTCGCTCGTGGGTGATGGCCGCTCCATGGCCTCGCTCAGCGAGCACCACCCGGACGGCTGGGGGCTCGCCACCTTTGGCCCCGAGGGCACAGTGCTTCACAAGCAGCCGCTGCGCGCGGGCAGCGACCCCCAGTTTCATGCCGTCGCCGGCGAAGCCTCCGCGCCGACGCTCCTCTGCCACATCCGCAAGGCGACCCACGGCGGTCTCGCCGAGGAAAACTGCCACCCCTTCCGCCACGGCCGCTGGGTCTTCGCCCACAATGGCACCTGCTACGGCTTCGCTGGTTTCCGGGAGCGCCTCATCGCCCGCCTCCGAGAGCCCTTGCGGGCCCGCATCGCAGGGCAGACGGACAGCGAGGTCCTCTTCTACCTGCTCCTGAGCCGGCTCGACGCTGCACTGGTTGATGGCGATGGCCCCATCTCACTCGATGCGCTCGCCCGCGCCGCCCGCCAGGCGACCGACCTCATCTGGGCCGAGGTGCCCGACCGCCACCCCGCAACCTGCCACTACGAAGACCCTACCTGCCTCTCCTTTCTGCTGACCGACGGAGAGGTCTTGCTCGCCCACCAGGGCGGCCGCCCGCTCCACGTTGTGGTGGACGCACCGGGCGCGCCGAACGCGCAGGCCCGCTGCGGCAGCCCGGTGCGGCGCCTCAGAATCGCCAGCGAGCCGCTCAGCTGCAGCGAGGGCTGGACCGCGCTCGACACCTTCGAGATGGTTGGCGCCGAGCCTCACGCAACGGACGGCTCGCTGCGGCTTCGCCGCTTCGCGCCCGGACTCCCTGCCACTGCTTTCTGATGCCACCCCGTCAGGAGTCTGACGCAGGGTGCACCGTCTGTGCAGCTTGGCCGCAGCAATCGCACGAAATGCAGGGCTGATCCACACTGCAACGGATTTGGCACGGACTGTGCTTTAGGCTACATTGTCGCCTGCGCCGTGGGCCTTTTTCCCTCTTCGGAGTGTTGTCATGAAGACGAGTTCGTTGCTTTCCCTTCTGGTGCTTGGTGCGGCAATGTCGGCCGGTGCAGCGGCACACGCCACCGACTGCACCACCGACGCCGACTGCGCCCGTGGTGAGGTCTGCTCCTACACGGACGCCGCCACCCCCTGCATCCCCGAAGACCCGACCTGCGGCACCGCCACTTCCGGCATCTGTACCTCGGTCTCCATCTCGGGCGACTGTGCCACCGATGCCGA
>JBIIFW010000393.1:0-2870 GCA_044236985.1 Bradymonadia bacterium
CTCGCCCAACCGCCCTCGGCTCTCGTCCGAAAAGGCCCGTGCAGTCGCGCCCCGGTGCTTCGCCGTCTGGATGGCTCCGAAGGCCGCCTTCAGCGCCGCGCTGTCGTATCCCAGCTGCAGCTTCTCTGCGGCGCGGCGGAGCATGCTCATCGCATCCTCCTCGTCATAAATCGCAAACCGCGGCGTCAGCCCAAGCCGGCCACCATACTGCCGGAGCAACCGCGCACAGACCGCGTGAAAGGTGCCGATGGTCACGCCGGCTGCCCGTGCGCCCGCCAGCTGGTGCACCCGCTCTCGCATCTCCGCGGCAGCCTTGTTCGTGAAGGTGACCGCAAGGATGCTGCCCGAGGCGACCCCATCCTCCAGAATCAACTTCGCGATGCGCGTCGTGATCACCCGCGTCTTGCCGCTGCCCGCTCCCGCAAGGATGAGCAGCGACTCTCCGCGGTGCTCCACCGCCGCGCGCTGGTTGTCGTTCAACCCGCCCCGCTGTGACGTCACAGGCTCACCCATCCGATCACTCGACGGTGACGCTCTTGGCGAGGTTGCGGGGCTGGTCCACATCGGTCCCCTTCGCATCCGCCACGCAGTAGGAGAGCAGCTGCAGCGGAATCACCGTCACAATCGATTCGAACAGCGGATGCGCCTTCGGCACAACGAAGACATGGTCGGCGAAGCGCTCCGGACCATGCGCCCCGGCAGTCGTCACGACGATGAGCCGGCCGCCGCGCGCCTTCACCTCTTCCACATTCGACATCACCTTCTCGAAGTGGCCGTTTTCGGGCGCGATGACCACAACGGGAAGCGTCTCGTCGATGAGCGCGATCGGACCATGCTTCATCTCGCCGGCCGCGTAGCCTTCGGCGTGAATGTAGGAGATCTCCTTGAGCTTCAGCGCCCCCTCGAGCGCGATCGGGAACTGCGCGCCGCGGCCCAAGAAGAGGCAGCTCGTCGCATGCACCAGCTCCTTCGCCATCGCACGGATCTGCGGCTCAAGCGCGATCGCCTGCTCCACCATCCCGGGAATCTGACGGAAGGCGCCGACCAGCTCAGCCCGCTTCTCCGCATCGTCCAGCAGGCCGCGGTGCTGCGCCAGCCAGAGCGCAAACAGATAGAGCGCCGTCAGCTGTGTCGTGAAGGCCTTCGTCGAGGCCACACCAATCTCCGGGCCGGCCTGCGTGTAGATGACCGAACCGCACTCACGCGCAATCGTCGATTCCATCACATTGCAGACCGCAGCTGTCTTCGCCCCAAGCCGCTTCGCCTCGCGGATGGCAGCAAGCGTGTCGGCCGTCTCGCCGCTCTGCGAAATCGCGATCGCCAGCGTCCGCTCCGTCACAACAGGGTCGCGGTAACGGAACTCGCTTGCAAGCTCGAGCTCCACCGGCACCCGCGCGAGCGACTCGATCGTGTAACGCGCCACCATGCCCGAGTGATACGAGGTACCGCAGGCGATGATGATGATACGATCGATGTCGCGCAGGAAGGCCGGCTCCAGGTTGAGCTCCGGAATCTCGACCATGTTGGTCCCGGCAGCAATCCGACCACGCAGCGTGTCGACAATGCGGTCGGGCTGCTCGTGGATCTCCTTGAGCATGAAGTGCTTGTAGCCCTGCTTCTCTGCCGAGATCGGGTCCCAGGCAATCCGCTTCACGGGGCGCTCCACAGCCGCGCCCGACTCGTCGAACACATGGATGCCCTCGCGCCGCAAAATCGCGCTGTCGCCATCCATCAGGAAGATCACATTCCGCGTATGCGCCATGATGGCCGGCACGTCGCTCGCAGCGAACTGCTCGCCTTCGCCAATGCCCAGCACCAGCGGCGAGGCCTGCCGCGCTGCCACAATCTCGTCCGGATTTCCGCCGTCGAGCACCACCAGCGCATAGGAGCCTCGGATGAGCGAGATGGCGAAGCGCACCGTCTCATGCAGCGACCCGAACGAACCCCGATGCTTCGCAATCAGCTGCGCCGCAACCTCCGTGTCGGTCTCCGACTCAAACACGGCGCCGCCCGCCACGAGCTCCGCGCGGAGCTCTGCGTAGTTCTCGATGATGCCGTTGTGCACCACCACAATGTCGCCCACCCGATGGGGGTGCGCATTCTTCTCAACGGGCCGCCCGTGCGTCGCCCAGCGCGTGTGCGCGATGCCTACCGTCCCCACCACGGGAGCCGCCATGAAGGCCCGCTCCAGGTTCGCCAGTTTGCCCTCCGACCGCACCCGGATCAGCTCCTCGCCGTTGTAGATGGCAAGGCCCGCCGAGTCGTATCCGCGATACTCGAGGCGCCGCAGCCCCTCGATCAGAATGGAGCCGCAGGGCTGATGGCCAACATAACCTACGATTCCGCACATGACTCAACCTCGGCGTTGGAACGAACAGGCTCCGCATCCTAGCAACACCTGCGCCCCTCTTCCAACAACGAACCGTCGCTTGCGGCTACGAGATCAGCGACTTCCCGCAACCGCGCGGCTACCCGCCGCCACCGTCGCGTTCTCAAGCCGGCAGAAGCTCTCCACCCGGGCTCCGCTCTCCACACGGGTGCTGCCCAGCAGCGCCACAAAGGGCTCGAGCACCGCGTCTTGCTCCACCACACAGTCGTGCTCGATGTAGGTCGTCGCAGGGTCCAGCAGCGTTACGCCCGCCAGCATCAGCGCACGGTTCGCACGCTGCTGTGCATACCGCTCTGCGCGGGACAGCTGCTCCCGATTGTTCACGCCGTGCAGCGCCTCGATCTCCTCCGACACCACCACCGCTGGCGGCGAACCACGATCGTAGGCCAGCGAGACCAGGTCGGTCAGATAGAACTCACCCTGCGCGTTGCTCGCATCGAGCCGCGACAGCCCCTCCACGAGGAAGCCAGCATCCACGAGG
>JBIIFW010000394.1:0-2861 GCA_044236985.1 Bradymonadia bacterium
GTCTGGTTGAAGGGCTCGTAGACCATCTCGATCGGATCCTCGACCGTCGTGATGTTCACATCGGGCCCACTAAGCAGCTTGAGCGTCGAGTAGAGCGTGGTCGTCTTGCCGGAGCCCGTCTGGCCGGTGACCAGAATCAGGCCCGTCGTGTGGCGCAGGAACGACTTGTAGGCGTTCAGCTCCGACTCAAAAAAGCCGAGCCCTTCGAGGTCGAGGAGCAGCGTCTGCGGGTCGAAGATACGGATGACCACCTTCTCGCCAAAGGCCACCGGCAGCGTCGAGACGCGGAGCTCTGTCTCGCGCCCCTGCAGCTCCGTCTTGAGCCGCCCATCCTGCGGCCGGCGCCGCTCTGCGATGTCCATGCGGGCCAGCGTCTTGATGCGCGAGACCACGGCCGTGTGGACCACCCGCGGCAGCCGGTAGATGGGGTGCAGGATGCCGTCGATGCGGAGCCGGATCTGCGACTCATCCCGCTTGGGCTCAATGTGGATGTCGCTCGCCCGCTGCTCAAAGGCATACTTGAGCAGGAACTCCACCGCGTTCACCACGTGGCGGTCGCTGGCCTCCACCTCGTCGCCCGTCACCGTCAGCTTCACCAGCTGCTCGAGGTTGCCCAGGTCTGTCGTCACGCCGAACGACCGCTCCGCCGCGTTGACCGCGCTCCGGAAGCCATAGACATCGTTGATGGTCGTGAGCAGCGTGCTCCGGCTCGCCAGCACCACCTCGAACCCACCTGGGAGCAGCCCGCGCAGCGCCTCCTGCAGGTCGAGCTCAAAGGGGTTGTCGACCGCCACCACGACGCGGCCATTCTCCATCTTGGCGATGGGCACGCAGACATGCCGCTTCGCAAAGGGGCGGCTCATGGTCGAGGTAATCAGCCGCTCGTTGAGCTTCAGCGGGTCGATGCGCACAAACCGCATCCCCACCTCGCCGGCAAAAATCTCCATCAGCCGGTCTTCGTTGAGCGGCCGACCATCGAGCCCCGTCAGCGCCGCCGCCTCCACAATCTCCACGGGCGAGGCGGTCGCCACCGCGCCCTGCCGCGACCGCACATCGTCCACCCTCCGCCGCAGCGTCTTCTCGCGCAGCACCCGCTCCTGCCGAATGACATCCTGCTCCTGCTTGGGCGAGATGAGCCCCTGCGTGTGGAGGAGGTTGAGGAGCCAAGCGACCGTGTAGTCGCGCGCAGTCAGGTTGAGGCGGTTCGTACTCATCGCCCGCAGCCTACGACGAGGCCGCAGGCAAGGCAACTTGTGCGGAAGCTAGCGCCGCCGGCGCCGCTGCGCTGCCATCATCGCGAGCAGTCCAGCCGCCGCGAACAGGCTCCCCTCCGCACCGCCTGCTGCGCAGCCGAAGAGGCCGCGCTCCTTCCTCTTCGTCGGCGCTGGCGCCGCATCCACAGCCTCACAGTTTGCTCCGTCGCAGACCACGGTGGTTCCGGTGCCGTTGCCCGCGTCGCTGCTGCCCGTGTCGTTCGCGCTCCCCGCATCGCTGCCGGTCGAGACGTCGTCCGCGGCACCCGTGTCGAACCCGCCGCCGCCTCCACCGTTGCACTCCTGCACCTCCGCGACGATGCCGGTGTGGGTGCTGTTCCAGGCTGCGACCGTCGCGGCCACACCGCTGCGGGCATCCACCGTCAACACGGGCTCTCCCGCCGCGCTGAGCTGCTGCGCATAGGCGAGCGGCGCCGCCGCAAGCGTGCCAAAGAGTGCGGCCTGGTCGCCAAAGGCCGCCGTCGCCTCTACCCCTTCCGTGATCTGGAAGATGGCTGGTGCCGTCCAGGGCAGCCCGTTCTCGCCGCAGTAGACATCGGCCTGCACCACGATGGGATCGTTCACGGGCGGCAGCGAGGGCGCAAAGGCAAAGACCGGGTCCACGGTCATCTCGGCCGGGTCGAGCGTGGTCACCATCCGTGTGCCGTAGGGATGGGCCTCGATGAGCGCCTGCATCTCGCGGAGCGGCGCGACGATGCGGCTATCGAGTGCTGCCGCAAATCCGACCGCGTCGAAGCCCGGAGGGTTCGCAAAGGCGCAGGCAAACGAGCAGCCCCATGGCTGCGTTAGGTCGTTGTAGAACTGCTGCGCCGTGTAGCCCTGGTCGGCGAGTGGCTGCGGCAGGGGCAAGAACTGCTGCAGCATGGAGAGCAGCTCGGGCGAGCCGGTGAATCCTCGGCTCCTGAGCTCGCGCAGAAAGGCGCCCGCATCGGTCAGCTCCGCGAGCCCGTCGGTGCGGTAGCTCTCTCCCTCCACAAAGAGCGGCGGCAGCGATCCGGTCGGACCGGCGAAGGTGGTCACAAAGGCGTGGCCGCCAGCCTGATCTACCGCATTTCCGATAAGTTCAATGCTTTCAGTGCCATAGTAGGTCTGTGGCGCCTCGATCAGCACCGCATCGAGGTAGTTTTCCGGTACCGCGCGGCTGGCCCCCAGCACCGTCACATAGATGGGCATGTTTGGCTGGGCCGCGATCGCCGTGAGCTGAATCGGCACCATCGGCTGCTCGGCGGCGTAGGTGAGCTTTACGGGCTGCAAATCGCCGACGGAGGCATCTTTCTGCAATCTGAGCGCTACAAAGTGGGTCTCGTCGCCCATGAGGGCGTAGGGCTCCACGGCGGCGATGGCGGTCGCGGGCAGGTTGTAGTCGTTGGCGCCGAGCCAATCGAAGAGCACCTGGGCGTCGGTGGCCCGGAGGATGGCAAAGTCGTAGGGGCCGGTCTGGCCCTGCTCAATGACCTCCACGCCGCCACCGGTTCCGGCATCAGCGCTGCTTGTGTCTTGGGCCGCGTCCCCGCCAGCGAACTGGTCGTCCCAGCAGTAGCTGCCGCAGGTGCCGTGGTAGGTGGTGTTGATGTAGGCTGCACGCCG
>JBIIFW010000395.1:0-2855 GCA_044236985.1 Bradymonadia bacterium
GGCCTCGTCGAGAGTGAGGTGGTCGGGCACCTTCACGAGGGCGGAGGCGGGCAGGACCATCTCTTCGCAGAGGGTGCCGTCGAGCGGTCCGCCGAGCGTGGAGCGGATGGTCTGCCGCGTGGGCTCGGTGGTGAGCCAGCGGCTTGCGAAGAGGGGGGTGACCCGGTCGCCAATGGCGAGGTCGGCGACGCCTTCGCCGGTCTCGGTGACGGTGCCGGCGCCGTCAGAGCAGGGGATGAGCGGGAGCGGCTGGCGGGGGTCATACTGGCCGCGGACCATGAGCAGGTCGCGGTAGTTGAGCGAGGTGGCGGCCATGCGGAGGCGCACCTCGCCGTGGGCGAGCGGGAGCTGCGGACGGTCGACGAGGCGGAGGTTGTCGAGGCCGAAGCTGTCTGTGACCTGCCATGCTCTCATGCGAGCTCCTTGGGTTCTGCGGCGCGGCGCTTTCGGTAGGCGAGCACCTCGCCGGCGACGAAGAGGATGCGGCGGGTGCCGGTGACCTTGGAGTGGCCGGCCATGCGTGGCAGGCAGCGGATGCGGGTGGTGGCGATGGGGAGGCCCCGTTCGGCTGCGCGCTGGATGAGTTCGAAGGAGAAGACGAAGGAGCTGGAGCTGATGCGCGGCAGGAGCTCTCGGGCGAGGTCGGTGGGGTAGAGGTAGAGCCCTTCGAGCTCGAACCGGATGTTGGCGGCCAGGAAGAGGAAGAGGCGGAAGGCGCGGCTCATGACGACGCGGCTGACGGTGTCGGCGCGGCGGATGTAGGTGGAGAGGACGATGCCCTGTTCGCTGAGGAGCGGGAGCATCTTTCCGATCTCTTCGCAGGGCACCTGGCCGTCTGCAGCGTTGAAGATGAAGTAGGGTTTGGAGGCATGCTGGATGCCGGTGCGCATGCCGGCTCCCATGCCGCCGTTGCGCTCATGCTGGACGAGCCGGATGCGGGGGTCGCGGGCGGCGAAGGAGGCGACGATGGCGGCGCTGCCGTCGGTGCTTCCGTCGTCGATGACGAGCAGTTCGCAGTCGGGGAGTGTGCGATCGGCGAAGGCGATGGCCTCGTCGAGGACCGCCGCAATGGAGCCCTCCTCATTGAACATGAGGAAGATGATGGAGAGTCCGGGCGGGTTTGCAGCCATGGTTCGGAGGGCCTTCTGGGGAGGTCACCGTGGAGGCGGTTCCCTCGCATCTGGCTGCGCGAGCGTCAACGGTTTGGCGGTGCCTGCGTCAACGGTGTGGCGGTGGTCTGGGTTGGTTGACCGGCGGGGGTGCCAGCACTAACCCGACGGCCGCAAGTGAGGGTGCATGTCGTTCTGGAGTGATGTTCCGCGGGTTGTGCGGCTGTTGAAGGGGGAGCGGGCCAACTACGGGCTCGGCCTCTTGGCGCTCTGGGTGGTGAACTTCTCGGACGTGATGGCGCCGCTGTTTCTGGCGGTGGCCGTCGACCTGATGGCCTCGTCACTTGGCGGCGCGCCACCAAAGCTGCCTGCGATCATGGGCCATCTGGGTCTGACGCCGGCGCAGTTCACGCTGGAGATGGCGATTGCCGGCTTCTTCGGGCTGCAGCTGACGGCAAACATCGCTCGCTATCCGATGCTGGTGATGACCTCGATCCCGTCCCATCGGGTGGGTCAGCGGGTTCGGAACGAGCTGGTCGGCCGGCTGCTCTCGCTGTCGCGGGGCTTCTTCGACCGGTCGAAGTCGGGCGACCTGATGGCGCTTCAGACCAACGACATCATCGCGGTGCGGATGATGCTCGGGCCTGGCATTCTGGTGGGCGTCGATACGCTGATGCTGGTGAGCCTGGTCATCGTGGTGATGTTTGCGCTGTCGTGGAAGCTGGCGCTGCTGGCGCTCATCCCGATGCCGCTGATTGCCATCGTGACGAACAAGCTGTCGCACGCCGAGTACCAGCGGAGTGAGGCTGTACAGAACGACATCGGCCGGCTGACTGAGCAGGTGCGTGAGAGCTACGCCGGCATCCGGATTCTGCAGGGATATGCGCGGGAGGGCTACGATCGGGAGCGGTTCCGGCTGGCCTCGTTCCGCCACTACGGCAAGTCGCTCGACCTGGGGCGCGTGCGCTCGGTTTTTGACCCAGCGCTCGACTTCTTTCTGGGCTCCTCGACCTCCATCGTGCTGGCCGTCGGCGGCCCCGCGGTGGTGCGCGGCGAGATGAGTCTGGGCAGCTTCACGGCCTTCCTCTTTCTCATCAACTTCTTGAGCGGGCCGATGGTCGGTTTTGGCTGGGCGGTGTCGCTCTGGCAGCGCGGACGGGCCTCGCTGAAGCGGCTCGACAAGGTGATGTCGGAGCAGCCCGAGGTGGCCGACGTGGAGGGTGCTGTCGCGCTCGACGGCGCGGTCGCGATCGAGGTGCGCGGGCTGACATTCGGCTACGCGGCACGCGGCGCAGCCGAGATCGGAACCGAGGAGCGGGAGGTTGCTGTTGCGGCTCCCGAACAGGCCGCCGCGCTCGACGGCGTGAGTTTCGTGCTGGCCCCCGGAAAGCTGCTTGGCGTTACGGGTCGCGTGGGCTCCGGCAAGAGCACGCTAGCCATGCTGCTGACCCGCATCTACGAGCCGCCGGCCGGCACCATCTTCGTGAACGGTCGAGACGTGCGCGACTATACGCTGTCGTCGCTCCGGCGGTCGATCGTGGTGGCGCCGCAAGACACCTTTCTCTTCAGCGACACCATCGAAAACAACCTGCTGATGGGGCTCGATGCAGAGACCGCGGGAGAATCCGTTTCGCGTTCTTCCGAGGCAGCGCGACTGTCCGGGTTGGCCTCGCTCGCAGAGGAGATTGAGGAGCTTCCGAAGCGCTACGGCACGCTGCTCGGCGAGCGGGGCGTGAACCTCTCCGG
>JBIIFW010000396.1:0-2853 GCA_044236985.1 Bradymonadia bacterium
CGGACCTACGACGCGACCGCGGACGGCTGGCTCTTTGTCATCGTCGACGGTGGCGCCAGCGCCTATGACGAACACCGCGGCTACTACAACCTCGGCGTCTCGCTCAGCCGGTGTTCGTCAGCCAACTGCAGCTGCCCGTAGGAGCCGCCCTCTTGCAGGCGTTTCCTACTTCGAGACTTCGAAGCCGGCCGCGGCCCAGCCCTTGATGCCCGCCTTCATGACGCGGACCTCGGTGTAGCCGAGCTCCATGGCCTCCTTGGCAGCGCGGGGCGCGGCGCCGCACTTCTCGCTGCTGCAGTAGAAGACCAGCGCGCGGCTCTTGTCCTCGCCGAGGAGCTCGGCGGTGACGCCAGCCTCGCCGAGAAGGAGTGCGCCGGGGAGCGTACCGAACGCCTCGCGCGTCTCGGGGCCGTTGGCATCAACCGGGGTGACCTTCTTGTCTGCAAGGGCGGCCTTGACCTCGTCGGGCGTGGAGACGGCGGGTTCTGCGGCGGCCGCTTCGCCCTCCTTCGGGCAGCAGTCATCGCCGGCGTGCGCGACGGCGGGGAGCGTGGAGACGAGGCAGAGGGCGGCAAGCAGGGCAGCGGTACGACGGGACATGTTCACTCCGTGGTTGGGTGGCTCCAGGGCCAGAGACTGAGTTTAGGTCGCGCGCTCCGCGGCGGCAAGAAGGTTCTCGCGGATCGCCCTTCCCTCCCGCCCCGCGCCGAACCTATCATGCAGCCATTCCCACGGAGATTCGACCCATGCATCCCCTCGCTCGCCCCATCACCCTCCTCGCGCTGCTGTTTGTGGCCGGCTGCTCGGACAACGCCTCCAAGCTCTCTGCGACCGATACGACCGGCTCCGGTCAGGATACCGCAGAGGCCGACGGCAGCGCAGATTCGGGTGACGGCGCAGGCGACGCGGAGGGCTCCTCCGGCATGGGGCTGCCCTACGAGCCCGAGACAACCTGGCCCTTCGCGCTCCGCCCGCTGCAGGCCTCCGAAGACCGCCGCATCATCGACGACCGCGGTCGTGACACCCTCATCCGCGGCGTCAACGTCACCTCGCTCGGCGAGTACTGGCAGGGTGTCGCCGGCAGTCCGCCAACCATGGAGACGACCGCGGCAGACTGGGACGAAATGGCCGCCTCGGGCATCTCGGTCATCCGGCTCGTGGTCAACTGGTCGCAGCTCGAACCGGTGCGCGGCGAGGTGAGCGAGGCCTATCTCGACCGCATCGACAGCTACGTCCGGACGGCTGCGGAGCACGGCATCTACACCGTCATCGACATGCACCAGGATGCCTACTCCGCCTTCATCTTCACCCCGGAAGGCGAAGTGTGCCCAGAGGGAAGCTCGCCTGCCAAAGGATGGGATGGGGCACCGGCCTGGGCCGTCTTCACCGATGGCGCCTCCACCTGCATCACGGGCGACCGCAACTCGTCGCCCGCCGTCCGCAACGCCTGGAACGCCTTCTACGACAACCGCGACGGCATCCGCGACCGGTTCATCGCAACCTGGAGCGCCATCGCAACACGCTTCGCGGGCCGGCCCGAGGTGGCAGGCTACGATGTGCTCAATGAGCCCGAGGTGTCGCGCCCCGCCGCACTGCTCGGCCCGCTCTACAACGGCCTCCTGCGCGACGCTGTAGCGGCCATCCGCACCGCCGAGTCCGGCGCGCCCTTCGAGCACCTCATCTTCGTGGAGCCGGCCATCCCCGCAGGCAACCCCTCGTTCGGCATTGTGGTGCCGAGCCGAGGCACGATCGGAGCCGAGGTCACCAACCTTGTCTCGGCGCCCCACAACTACGCTGAGAGCATCAGCGTGGGGGCCGCGGGCCTCACCATCGAGCTGATGAACCAGTTCTATCTCAACGCGGCCAGGACGCTCCGGGTGCCAACCTGGATTGGCGAGTATGGCTTCTGGGACACCTCGGAGAGCACGGTTGCCAAGGTGGAACGATACGCCGCAGACGAAGACCGCCGGCTGCTCCACGGCGCCTGGTGGCAGTGGCGGCAGCCCTGCGGCGACCCCCACTCGGTAGGGCCGACGGGCGACTACGAAATCATCCACCTGCACGGCCTCGCCTGCCCCGGCGACCGAGACCTCGGGCCCACGGAGCCCTTCATGCGGGCGCTCCGCCGCGGCTATGTGCGGTCTGCGCCCGGCCGGATCCAGACGCTCACGAACGACCTCGCCACCGGCGCCACGACCGTCGAGGGCGAGAACGACGGCATGGCGGGCGAGCTCATCGTCTGGACGCCAACTTCCGACGCGACCCACGCGGTCACGACCGAGGGGCTCCGAGAAGTCCGCTCTTTCGCCGTCGGCGGCGGCCGCATCCTGGTCGCTGAGGTCGCGTCGGAGGGAGCCTATCGCCTCGAGGTCGACGCGAGGTAGCAGCGCGGAGGTGTTCCCGAGCGGCCGTCGGGCAGGTTTGGCTGCACGCACCCGGTCGTGAGTCGTTTGGGAGACGTTGCTCGGTTCTACGAGGCAGCGCCACGGGGCCGACCAACTATCTCGGCCGAAGCCGCGCGAGCGTTGGCGCGTGCAGTCATGTAGGCCACGCATCCCGGATGCGCCGCCGCGCGGTGGGTCGCACGGGCAATGTTGCACAGTTGCTCGATTGCGGGGCGCGGTCTCTCGCACTGCTTGCGGCTGTCGACCACTGCGCAAAAAGATCGAACACCCTGAAATTGATCAGGATTACTTGGAACGGCCTCGACTTTTTGGAATTCTGGTGACGGGGTACCCGAGAACGTCCAGGCCTCCGGTTCGTGATTTCCGAATCGTTTCAATCATTTTTGTCGGTTCTGCAACATGACATCTTGTGTCAGATTCTGGACGTTGGCGGCCTTGACGAAGGCTG
>JBIIFW010000058.1:0-10641 GCA_044236985.1 Bradymonadia bacterium
CCGGGTCCATCGTGGTATCCTTCTGCACAAGCAGCTTGATGCCGGTGGCGATGAGGATGGCGCCGAAGACATAGATGGCCCAGTGGAAGCGCTCGAGGAAGGCGGCACCGGCGAAGATGAAGATGGCCCGCATGACGAGCGCGCCGAAGACGCCCCAGAAGAGCACCCGGTGCTGATACTTGGTGGGGATGGAGAAGGCGGCGAAGATGAGGACGAATACGAAGATGTTGTCGACCGCCAGCGCCTTCTCGATGAGGTAGCCCGCACCGAACTCCATGGCCCGCTCTGGTCCGAACTGCCAGGCAACGAGGCCGCCAAAGATGGCGGCGAAGATGACCCAGACGAGGCTCCAGCCGGCGGCCTCCTTCATGGAGACCTCGTGCGCCTCTTTGTGGAAGAGGCCAAGGTCGAGCGCGAGCATGGCGGTGACAAAGGCGATGAAGCCAGCCCAGAGGGCGGGGGAACCGATGGAGTCGATGGGCACGAAAGTCTCCGAGAGAGGGGGCTTGGGTGTCGGCTTCAGGGGTTTCGGCGGCGAGCGCCTGTGGACCTATGCCCAGTGCAACGCATCGGCGTAGAAAGTTGTTCCGCAGGGGCTGCAACGTGTTGGCAAATCGCTGGGGTGAACGATGGGTGTGCCATGTATGACCGCTGTGTTTGACTGCCGCGCCCTGAGGCGGCGCCGGCGCTACAGGTGTCGCATATTGCACGATCGATTGTCGCCATCGGACCTTCCGTATGCTACCTACGGCACTGTCCCGCCTTCGGAGCAACGCCGATGTCTCTCGTCGCCAGCCGTTCGATGCTCATCCGACTCTCCCTACTCACCCTCCTCGCAACGTCGGGGTGTGTGGTTGAGCCCGCCGGTTCGCTGACCAGCGAGCAGCTTGTCTCGGAGCTCTCCACGCTCCAGCCGGGCGACACGCTCACGCTCCCCGCCGGCACCTTCTCGGGCAGCTTCACCGTGCCCGCCGGCGTCACCCTGCGTGGCCACTCCACCATCCTCGTCGCAGAGGGCGGTGCAGCGCTCCTCGTCACCGGCGGAAGCGCCACGCAGCCCACCCGCATCGAGGGGCTCACCCTCCTGACGCAGGCCGTCACAGACAAGGCGGTCGCGGCCATCACCGCCGTTGGCGGCGACACCCTCGAACTCCGCGACCTCACCGTCATCGCCCCTACAGGCGCCGGCATCATCGTCCAGGGTGTCGACAACCTCACCGTCGAGCGGGTCACCATCGACGGCCAGCTCACCGACGCCTCCTTCGCGGAGCTGGCAGCGCAGTCCACACCGGTAAACGCCAACGAGGTCTCCATCGCAGGCCTCATCGTTGCGGCAGGCGACGGCATCGTCCGCGCCAACGCCACCATCACCGACCTCACCGTGCGAAACGTCGCCGGCTTCGGCGCCACCTTCATCGACAGCATCACAAACTGGACAGGCGGCCGCGTCGAAGGCTGCGCCGGCACCGGCATCTACCTCTCGCGATCGGCCCACAGCTGGCAGGGCGTGACCGTCGCGAACGGTCGCTCCGCCTCCAACAGCGGCGCCTTCGTCACCGGCTTCGGCGTCATCGCCACCGAGAGCAGCAGCCTCAACACCACCGACCTCGAGATCGCCTCCATCAAGGGCATCGGCCTCTTCCAGTCGGCCTCCCGGTCGCAGCACCTCGGCGCCCGCATCGTGGGCAACGACAGCCGCGGCATCTGGGTGCAGGACAGCCTCGCCACAGACAGCATCGACCCGGAGCTGCTGCTCGACCAGTCGGTCATCATGGGCAACCGCGGCGCCGGCATCCAGGTGCTCGACGGCGGCGGACTCGTCTTCCAGAACGGCCTCATCGCCGGCACCCGCACCGCCCCCGTCTTCGGCGGACTGGGCGGCTCCGGTGTGGTCGGCGACGCCATCCAGCTCGGCGGCGCTGGCGGCATCGGCAACCAGCTCACCACCGCCGGCTCGGTCTTCCTCGGCAACGGTCGCGCAGGCATCGCGGCAGAGAATGCCAACAGCTCGCTCGAAGCAACGGGCAGCGACTCGCTCTTCATCTGCGGCCAGGGCGAGACGCTGGCCAACTGGAGCTGCAGCGAGACGGCGGAGGGCGAGCAGCAGTGCCTCCGCACCAGCGGTCCGCTCGTCGAGGCGGGCTGGAGCTGCGCAGATGGTGCAGAGGGCACCACCTGCACAACGACCGAGGCGGCGCTGCTCGCTGCAACGCCGCAGCGCATTGCGAACAGCAGCGCAGGCATCGCCGACTTCTGCAGCGACGCGGTCACACAGGTGATCGATGCCAACCGGCTCGTGGCCTCCGCGGGCCTCGCCACAGAGGGCGCCACACCCGGGTGGACGCCACTAGCAGGCGCCTCCTACGACTGGAGCTGCACCACGAGCGCAGCCACCCGCACCTGCAGGCAAGACGCCAGCGACTTCGATGGGCAGTCGCTCGACAACCCGACCGCAGCAGGTGGCACAGGCTGGAGCTGCGAGGCCACAGACGAGGGCCGGCTCTGCACCTGGCGCGGGTTTGGCGTTGCAGCGGGAGCAGAGGTTGGCGGCCTGGCCGACTTTGCGCCCATGCTCGAGCCCCGCATCGTGGTCCGCGACAACCTGCTCCGGCAGGGCCTCCTGAACCGGGTGACCTTCGATGTCGCGCCCACGCGGCTCCCCTCGCTCCTTGGCGGCGCCCGCTCGGTGGTCGGCGAAGATGGGCTGGTCGGAAACGACGGCGCGCTCGGCACCCGTGCAGTGGTCGGCGAAGATGGCGTGGTCGGCGAAGACGGATAGCGGTTCCTGGCGCGGAAAAAGTTGGTGGGCACCGTGCAAAGACGCGCGGAGGGATTCCGAATCGTCCGGTGAGCTGTCTTCGCTGCAAACAGTTTCATCCTCGCCACCTCGGACGCCGACCCATGAACAACCGCATCGCACTGCTGCCCCTCCTGATCCTCGCAGCCTGCTCGAGCGACTCCGCCGCACGGAGCGCAACCGGTGACAACGGCGCAGACACAGCGACGGGCTCCGGTGCCGACACAGGCGCAGGGTCGGGCACCGAAGACAGCGGCGTGACCGACACGGGCGCGGAGGCTGACGCCACCGCCGACACCACCGCCGACACCACCGCCGATACGGGCGCTGACACCAGCACCGACAACTGCCCGGACGAGCTCTTCATTCAGTCAGAGCCGGCGCCCGAGAACAGCGCCTACCCCGACCCGTTGCTCCGCGCCTACTGCGACGCCGACTACCTCAACATCGAGTCGAACGGCATCATCGGCTACCAGTTCGTCCCCATCACGCCGAACGCACTCCGGGCCCAGACAAACGCCTGGCAGGTGCCGCTGGTCCCCGAGTTCTCCGACACCCTCACAACCATCCCGCTGCTCGGCGTGGTCGCGGTCGCAATCAACGGCATCCCCATCTACGGCGCCAACGAGGCGGCCATGCCCGACAACTTTGGCGATCCCGTCTACAACGCCATCGTCGACTTCTGCAAAGGCCACACCGGCCCCCAAGGCGACTACCACTACCATGCGCTGGTGCAGGAGTGTCTCGCACAGGCTGCGCTGGAGGGCGTTCCCTCGCCCATCATCGGCTACGCCCTCGACGGCTTCCCCATCTACGGCCCCAACGGCTGCCTTGATGCGGCCTGCACCGAGGTCGTCACCTTCTCGAGCAGCTGGCAGCAGACGGGCGACCCAAGCGAACTCGCCTGGGAGCGCCATGCCTTCACGCCGAGCAGCGACCCCACCAGGCTCGACCAGTGCAACGGCCGCATCGGCCCCGACGGCCGTTACGGCTACTACGCGACGGCCACCTTCCCCTACACCATCGGCTGCTACCACGGCGTGCCCGGCCCGAGCGTCGTGACCGGCGGCGGCGGCGGTGGCGGCGGCGGCGGCACGGGTATCCCGACTGCCTGCACGGCGCAGGCTGACTGCGAGGTGGCCGGCGCCTGCGCTGGCGCCCTGGGCTGCGAGTGCACCACCACACCCATGGGCCAGGCCTGCATCCCCACCTGCAACACCGCGGCCGACTGCCCGGTCGTTACCGGCCGCACCTTCACCTGCTCCGCCGCCGGCCTCTGCGTCCCCGCGCGATGAGAGCAGCAGCCTGGCTCAGCCTCGCGCTGCTGGCAGGCTGCGACAGCGACCCCGACCTCCAGGCTGAGAGCGACCTGTCGCTCCGCTGGAAGGTTGGCTGGGACACCACCGGCGTCACAACCAGCGCCGACGGCTAGGAGGTCACGAACAACCTCGGCGTCACCTTCCACGTGACCCGCGGTTACCTCGTCACCTACGGCCTGCAGCTCCGGCCCTGCGAAACAGCGACCAGCCCCGCATCGCGGCTCCTCGACTGGTTCCGCCCCGTGCCGCTTGCCTGGGCTGGTCACAGCGGCCTCAGCGACCAGAGCTCTTCCTACGGCGAGGTTGAGCCGCTCGTACCGCTCACCGCCGGCTTCGCGCGGAGAGTCGTGCTCGCCGACGAGGCCTCCTACTGCAGCATCCACTACCTGGTGGCCCGGGCCGACACCAACCTCGACACCAGCGCTGCCGAGGTGCCGATGGACCGGGTCACGCTCCATCTCGACGGCTGGTGGTCTGCACCCGGAAGCGCAACGCAGCAGCCGCTCGCCATCCACACCGAGCTCAACACCGGTAGCTACATCGACCTAGAGCGGCCCATCAGCACCCCAGCGGGCGGCGACGAGACGGTGGTCGTCACGCGGCAGCTCGCCGCCTTCTTCGACGATGTGGACCCTGCAGCGCTCTCCGAAGCGCGCCTCGCCCAGTCGCTGCTGCTCAACATCGCGGCAGCGGCTACGGTCACGCAGACGGGGCCCTAGTTTGCAGGCTCGAGTGACGTCGTGGGTTCGGGCAGGTCGAAGGTCTGGAGCCCGATGTCCTGACCGTTGCCGGCGTAGAATTCGTCGCGGAAGAGCGCGCTGAGCTGCTCCCGCGTCACTCCGGGAACTTCGAGGTTGGCACCCACAAAACAGGCCACCATCGCGGCCCGCGTGACCTCAAATGTTGTGCCCTCACCAGCGAGCCGCAGGCCCACGCCCGCAGCATCACGCAGCACCAGATCGCTCGCAGCAAGCGCCGCGCCGTCATAGACGCCGAGCGTGTGGCCGCTCCCGCGGACGGCACCGGGCAGACCTGCAACACCGGCCACAACAACATCGCGCATGGTCAGCGTCGTCGGCGCAAAAAGGGCGGCGATCCCCGCCTCGTCGAAGCCCTCCACCAGCACCCGCTCGAGCGTCACGCCGGCGCCCAGGTTGACCTCCACGCCGCGACCCGGGCGACCGGTGTGGGGCGACCGAAGGAGCGCATCGCGGAGCACGAGGCTGGCCGAAGGCTCGGTCACAAGCGCACCACCGCCCTGCGCCGGCAGGAGCGCAACGCGGAGCCCCGTCAGCGCGCCGCCGCGGCTCACCTCGAGCAGTCGCGCGGTCTCTGCCAGTTCGGCCACGCCACGCCCCTCGAGCTGCAGATCGCTCGCGGCAACCGAAGCGCCTGTGCCCACGTAGATTCCGAGCAGTGCATCGCCGACGAGGCGGGCCCGCTGCAGGTCTGCGGCGGCCTCCGCCTGGATACTCACCAGTCGGTCCACCGCAGCGGCTGGGCCTGCGACGACGAGGTCGGTGAGCGCAGCGCTGGTACCGGCGTCGCTGAGGTAGAGTGCGAGATCGCTGTGGCCCGCGATGACGAGGCCGGTTGCATCGATGTGCGCGCCACCCTGCGCCATGATGCCACGGCCGTAGCGACCATCGCTCGTGCGGGGCTGGTTGTCGGCGACGACCGTCTGGCGCAGTGTCGCGAGGCCGCCATCATCGACCACCAGGCCGGCTTCCAGATTGCCCGTCAAAACGCAGCCTTCGCAGTCGAGAAGCGCCTCGGTGTCGACCTCGATGCCGCGCCCGAAATCGCCGGTCCGCGCGTCGGCCAGGGTACCGCGTACCACCAACTGGAGGCCGTAGATGGCGCTCTGCGGATCGATGGCGAAGAGCCCGGTGCTGCTGTTGCCCTCGACCAGTGTGGCGGCTGCGTCGAATCGTCCACCCGCGCCCACATTCACCCCCCGTCCGAAACGGCGGTCGCTCTCCTGCGGCAGGGTCTCGCCCACGCGGCTCTCCTCCAGCGAGAGCTGGCTCCCCGCGCCCGTGACAAGCAGTCCGAGCGTCCGGTTTGCCCGAAGCTCCACCCGCTCTCCGGCAACGATGGCCCCGGCAGAGGCCGAGAGACCGATGCCAAAGCTGCCGTCTGCGAAGGGCTGCGTATCGACGATGCCCACCTGCGAGAGGGCCGTGAGCTGCGGCGACTCTGCCTTGATGCCATAGCCTGTCGCACGGTCGATCAGCACCGAGGCCACGCGGTGGGCCTCTGCGCCGCTGCCGCGGATGACGAGGCCCGGGCGGGCGCCGGTGATGGTGATGTCCCGCACTGTCACGGGCCCGTTGGCCGCGAGCTCCATCGTGCCGAGGGTCTCGGAGGGCGTCGAAGCCTCCACGACCGTCTCCGCCGCGCAGCCACCCAGGAGTGCGAGGGACCGGTCGACGCGCAGGGCTGCGCTGTGGCGACCGCGAGAAAGGGCGAGGATGCCGCCTTCGGCCCGTCGCATCGTTGCTGTGGTCAGGATCGTGGGGTTGGTCCGGCTGCCGTCGCCTGCCGGGTCGCCGTCGGGCCGCACATAGAGGATGGGGCCCTCATATCCCGGCGCGCGTGCCCGCAGCGTTGCCTCGTCGGGCCAGTCGGCGCCGGGCGCGCAGGGCTCGCCGACGGGCAGGCAGCGGCCCGGCAGCGCAAGCTCGCCCGGAGCACAGGTCGGCGTCGGAGGCGGCGCGCAGAAGGTCACGCCGTCGCGGTCCGACCACTCCCACTCCTGCGGGCAGTCGACCTGCGCGAAGGCGGGCGCGCACACCCCTGTACCCGCCGCAAAGCCGGATCCATCAAGGAGCCCGGCCGGGCAGTCAGTCTCCACCAGTCCGCGCGGCTGCGCGGGGCAGATGGGACCTGCGGTTGCGGTCCAACAGGAGGCCTCGACCAGGCCGCTGCCTGAGCCGGAGCCTGAGCCGGCTCCCTCCTCCAGGCTCACCGACTCCGACGGCTCGCCACACGCGGCGACAAACGCCAGCGCAACTGCGAACCAGAGCGGAGCGCGCCCCATGGCTACCGAGGCAGCTCAGCGTTCGGCAGCGGTACAACCTCGATGGCCTTCGGGGCCTCGTCAGCGGGTGCAGCAGGCGCGGCGTCGGCAGCTGCCGGCTCAGACGGCGCGGCGGCCACAGCGGGCGCGGTAAGGAGCTGCTTGGCGACATTGTCGCCCCAGACCAGCACACGGCCGGGCAACAGACCCATCCAGAGCGTGAGGAAGGCCGCAAGCCCAACCGCCAACGTGGTGGCAGTGTGGGGGCGGTAGTCGACGCGCACATGGGCGTCGCGGCCATAGAGGTGGGCGATGACCCGGAGGTAGGCGAGGCCGCCGGCCACGCTCAGCACCAGGCCGCCGACCGCGAGCCACTGCAGCATCTCGGCGAAGCCGGCGGGGGTCGCAGAACCTTCACCGGCCGCGAAGGCGGTGGAGAAGAGCGACAACTTGGCCACGAAGCCGGCCGCAGGCGGCAGGCCCGCCGCGGAGATCAGGAAGAGGCTCAGCGCCAGACCCATCGCGGGGTGCTTGCGGCCCAGGCCGGAGAGCTCGTCGAGCGTCTCCACCTCGGCCTGGTCGCGGCCGAAGGCGCCGAGCACCACAAAGGCGCCGGCGGTGGCCACAGAGTAGGCGGCGCCGTAGAGGATGACCGCGCGGATCGAACCGGCCGCGGCCTCCTGCACGCCGAGCGCACAGAGCGCGAGCAGCAGGTAGCCGGCGTGGGCCACCGACGACCAGGCGAGCATGCGCCGCACCCGCTTCTGTGTGAGCGCGACCAGATTGCCGACGACGATGGAGGCCAGCGCGGCGAAGAAGGCAATCGTGGTCCAGCCAGCGACGCCGCCCGAGAGTTCGGGCGTGGCGAAGGGGCCTGCGAAGAGGCGGAAGAGGGCGGCAACGCCGGCGATCTTGCCGGCGCCCGAGAGGAAGCCGGTCGTCGGCGTCGGCGCGCCCGAGTAGGCGTCGGGGGCCCACATGTGGAAGGGGGCGGCGGCCATCTTGATGAGGAAGGCGACGAAGACGAGCGCCATGCCCACGAGCGGGAGCGGGAGGAAGGGGACGACGCCGGTCGGGTTGGCGAAGTGGCGCGCGGCATCGGGTGCGCGGAGGGCGGCGCCGATCTGGTCGTAGCCCGTGCTGCCGGTGAGGCCCGTCAGGAAGGCGACGCCGTAGACCAGCAGGGCGCTGCCGAGCGCGCCGAGCAGGAAGTACTTGAAGCCGGCCTCGGAGGAGAGGTTGGAGCGGCGCTGGTAGGCAGTGAGCGCATACATGGCGACGGCGGCCATCTCGAGGCCGAGGAAGAGCACGACGAAGTCGTTGGCCGAGACCATCACCGACATGCCGGCCGTGGCGAAGAGCAGCAGCGCGTAGTACTCGCCGCGGTCGATCTCGAGCTGCTCGAGGTAGCGGGTGGAGCCAAGCGCGGTGATGGCGCAGGCCACGGCGGTGAAGGCGGTGATGACGCAGCCGAGCGCGTCGAAGCGAACCATGCCGCCCCAGAGGGTCTGCGGCTCAGCGGGCGCGATGAGGTAGGCGACGCCGGCGGCGAGCAGCGCAGCAAGCGCGGTCACATAGGCGAGGTGGGTGCGGGGGAAGGAGGCCCGCTGGAAGACCTCGAGCAGCAGCACCGCCATGCCCGCAAGCACGAGCAGCAGCGCAGGAAGGAGACCGAAGAGGTCGGCGCTCTGAAAGCCAATCATGGGTGACCTCCTTGGTGGGCCGCGCCCGGTTGGGCGGCGCTGCCCTCCGCGGGTGCCCCGCCATTGGCGGCAGCCTGCTTGCGCTGCAGCGGCCAGGCCTCAGGCGAGCGGCCGTCACGGTTCCAATTGGCAACCGACTCTTGCTGCGCGGCCATGTTGGCGGCCGTCTCCTTGGCAAGCGTGGAATGCTCCACGAGGCCCGACAGGAGGCCCTTCACGCTGGCATCCATGCGCGAGGTGAAGAAGCCGGGCTGGAGGCCAACCCAGAGCGAGAGCAGCACGAGCGGGAGGAGCGGCGCGGCCTCGGCCCAGGTCACATCGGTGGCCTTGGAGAAGCGGCTGCCGGTGATGCTGCCGAGCATGAGCCGCTTGGTCAGGCCAAGCAGATAGATGGCGCCGACGACGACGCGGAGGCCGGCCAGAGAGGCGAGGATGAGCGCAGTGGTGTCGGGGCCGGTCGGAAGGCTGCCGAAGTGGGCGTTGCCCGGGTTGAGCGAGAAGGCCCAAGAGCCGGCCGTCGCCGCGAGGACGAGGAACTCGCCCACAAAGCCGATGAGGCCGGGCACGCCTGCGTAGGCCATGATGAGGAAGACGAAGAGCACCGCGAAGACGGGCATCTTGGCTGCGAGACCACCGTAGTCGTCCACCGAGCGGCTCTCGTATCGGTCGATGAGCACACCGGCGAGCAGGAAGAGGGCGCCGGCGGTCACGCTGTGGGCGAGGCTCTGCACCAGCGCGCCGGTCACACCCACCTGGTTGATGGCGAAGAGGCCGAGCGTAATAAAGCCAAGGTGGCTCACCGACGAGAAGGCGATCATCTTCTTCATGTCGCGCTGGGTGACGGCGATGAGGGCGCCGTAGACGATGGCGATGACCGACAGGATGCCGATGGCGGGCGCGGCCCAGTAGACGGCGTCGGGGAAGAGCGGCATCGCGAAACGGACGAGGCCGTAGGTGCCGGCCTGGAAGACGATGGCGCCGAGCACAAAGGAGCCAGCGGTCGAGGTCTGGGCGTGGGCCTCAGGGAGCCAGGTGTGGAGCGGCGGGATGGGCAGCTTCACAAAGAAGGCGAGGCAGAAGGCGAGGAAGAGCGCCTGCTGCACGCCGACGGGCAGCCCCTGCGCGGTCGCGGCGATGTCGGCCAAGTCGAAGGAGGTCGAGCCACCCTTCACCCAGAGGTAGAAGATGGCAGCCATCATCGGCATGGAGCAGACAAGCGTGATGACGAAAAGCTTGGTAGCAGCAGCCACCCGCTGGCGGTCGCCCCAGCTGCCGACGAGCAGCGCGAGCGGCAGCAGCATGAGCTCCCAGAAGAGGGCGAAGAGCAGCAGGTCGACCGAGCAGAGCGCACCGAGCACGGCGGTCAGCAGCGTGAGGAGGCCGGCATAGTAGGTGCGCGAGGCAGTCTGAATGGAGGTAACGCCGGCCATCGCGGCGACCACGCCGAGCACGGTGGTAAGGCCCACCAGCCAGAGCGAGAGGCCATCGATGCCGAGGTGATAGCGCGCGCCGATAGAGGGGATCCAGGCCGCATTCTCCGCCGCGGTCGTGAACTGCAGGCCCGCCTGCGAGGCGTCGAAGCCGGCCGCGACGGGCAGGAAGAAGAGGAGCGAGAGCAGCGCGAAGAAGCCACCCACCATCCGGTGGGCCTCCTTGTGCTCGCTCGGCACGAAAGCCAGGAGCAGCGCGCCGGCCAGCGGCGAAAGGACGATGAGGGTGAGCCAGGGCATGGAGGCACTCATGGGGTCACTCCGCCGCGTGCGATCAGGAAGAGCACAATCGCCAAGCCAATGAAGGCGA
>JBIIFW010000397.1:0-2847 GCA_044236985.1 Bradymonadia bacterium
GGTCACGCTCCGTGCGTCGCCGTTGACGAGCAGCACCCGCAGCGCCCTGCCCGGCTGGAAGGCGAGGTGGCGGCTGTTGTCGGCCGTCATGCCGACCTGCTCGCTGACCTCCGCGCGGATGTCGTGCAGCTCGTTGCCCTCCACCTTGAGCTGGAAGACCGCGGTCGCCCGTCCGCTGGCAGGCAGCGCCACCTTGGAGACACCCAGCGGAGTCGTGCCGTCGAAGAGGCGCACCTCCGTCTCTGCGGCGCCGGTGTTGCCGCTGCTGCGGACCTGGGCCTCAAAGCGGTAGCGGCCCGCAGCGCCGTCGTCGGCGGGCTGAACCGTCAACGACTCCACCGTCAGATTGCCGCTCCCCTCACCCTCGACCAGTTCGGGCAACTCCACCACGCCTGCACCACGGAGCGCCTCTGCGAGCTCGGGCGCAGCCCACTGCGACTGCGTGCGATCGGTGAGCACGATGGTCCGATGCTGGGGCAGCTTGCTCGACGCATGCATCGCCTTGGCCTGCTCGAGCGCGCCCGCGAGATCTCCGCCGCCAAACCGCGGAATGTAATCTTCCAAGGCCGTGCGCACGGTGCCGTGGCTGCTGGAGAGATCGCCCGTCAGCAGCTGCGGCGGCGAGGAGGCGACGATGAGCGAAACTTCATCCCACGAGCGCAGGTCGCCAATCGCCGACGCGGCAGCATCGACCGCAGCAGCGAACCGCTCCGCGCTGCCGTCCCGGCCCCAACTCATGCTGGCGCTGTCGTCCAGCACGATGACGACCGAGCTCGGCAGCCTGTCCACGCGCGACGATGCGCCGCCCATCTCTCCGCTGAGAAAGGGCTGTGCGAAGGCGAGCGGCAGCGCGAGGAAGGTGAGGATACGGGCGGCGAGCAAGAGCCGCTGCTTGAGCTTTGAGGCCGGCGCGGTCTGCCGCTTCGACGCAGCGAGCAGCCAGATGGCGGGGAAGGCACGGCGCACCGCCTTCTTGCGGTTCACCAGATGCACCGCGATGGGCACCGCCACGCCGAGGAGGCCGAGCAGGAGCAGGGGTTGGAGGAAGCCCATGGCCTAGCGGCCTCCCTTGCGCCGCTGCCGCGCAGCCACAAAGGCCCGCACCGCAGCGATGCCGTCGTCGTCGGTCGAGACCCGCTGGTACTCCAGGTCGGAGGCCCGCGCACCCTGCTCGATGCGAGCAAGATGGGCCGCAAAGAGCCGCGCATACTCCTCGCGCAGGTCGTCTGGCTCAGCCAGCAGCTCCTCTTCGCCCTCAAGGCCTTCGAAGAGGGTCAATCCTTCGAAAGGAAGCTCGAGCTCCGCGGGATCGACGAGGTGAAAGAGGGCCACCTCGTGCCCCTTCCGCCGCAGCACCTTGGCGAGCCTCAGGAGGTCGTCACCCTGCTCAAGGAAGTCGGAGAAGAGGCAGACGAGCGAGCGCGCCTGCACCCGCTCCGCGATGCGCGAGAGGGCCGTCTCCACCGAGGTGCGACCCGTGGCAGCGGCGCCCTCCGCGAGGCGACAGATCTCCTCAAACTGCGACCGCTTGGAGCTCGGCGGCAGGTAGTTGCCCGGCCGCTCATCAAAGCAGAGCAGCCCCGGCGCATCGCCCTGCGCGAGCAGGATCCAAGAGATGGCCGCAAGCAGCGTCGAGGCCGCCGCAAGCTTGGTCTGCCGCTCCTCGAGCGAAAACCCCATGCTGCCCGACGTGTCGAGCAGCAGGTAGGCGCGGTAGTTGGTCTCGTCCTCGAACTGCTTGACGAAGTAGCGGTCCACGCGGCCCCAGGCCCGCCAGTCGATGTGGCGGATCTCGTCGCCCGGCGCATACTCCTTGTACTCCGCGAACTCGACGCTGGCGCCCCGGTGCGGGTTGCGATGCTGGCCTCCCATGGCCCCCTCCACGACGCCGCGCGCGCGGAGACGCAGGCTGCCGAGGCGATCGCGACTGTCGGAGCCGAGGAGCATGGTCAGCCGCTCAGAGGTGCTTGGCGATGAGAGCCGAGACGATGTCGGTGCTCTTCACATTGTCGGCGTCGGCCTGGAAGTTGAGCAGCACGCGGTGGCGCAGCACCGACGGTGCGACAGCGCGCAGGTCGTCCATGCTGGGGGCCTCGAAGCCGTGCAGGATGGCGCGCGCCTTGGCGCCCAGGATGAGGTTCTGGGTGGCACGCGGGCCGGCACCGTAGGAGACATACTTGCCGATGTCGGCAGTGGCATTCTCGTCGCCGGGCCGTGTCGCACGCACCAGCCGAACCGCCGCCGCAGCCACCGTCTCGCCCACCTCCGCACCGAAGACCAGCCGCTGGATCTCGAGAATCTGCGCCGGATTCAGCACCCGCTGGATCGGCTCGCTCTCGTCGCGCGTCGTGCGGCGGGCAATCTCGAGCTCGTCGGCGAGCGACGGGTAGCCCACCTCGACGAGGAACATGAAGCGGTCCAGCTGCGCCTCGGGCAGCGGATAGGTGCCCTCCTGCTCAATCGGGTTCTGCGTCGCGAAGACCAGAAAGGGGGCCTCGAGCTCGTAGGTCTTGCCACCGGCCGAGACCTTGCGCTCCTGCATCGCCTGCAGCAGCGCAGCCTGCGTCTTGGGCGGCGTCCGATTGATCTCGTCGGCCAGCAGCAGGTTCGAAAAGACGGGGCCGGGCAGGAAGCGGAAGCGGCGTGCGCCCGTCTCCGCGTCGGTCTCCAAGATGTCGGTGCCGGTGATGTCCGAAGGCATCAGGTCAGGGGTGACCTGGCTGCGGTTGAAGCGCAGGTCGAGCGCCTCCGACAGCGTCGAAACGAGCAGTGTCTTGGCGAGTCCGGGCACGCCCATCATCAGCGTGTGGCCGCGCGAGAAGAGCGAGATGAGCAGATGCTCCACCA
>JBIIFW010000059.1:0-10584 GCA_044236985.1 Bradymonadia bacterium
AGTAGGCGGTGCCGGGGAGGCTGTCTGCGACGGTCAGCTTGGCGAAGGTGGTGCCGCCGGGGGTGCCCATGCGGATAAGCTCGCGGGAGCCGAGCGCAGCAGAGGCGCCGGCGCCGTCGAAGTCTCCGCCGAGCGAGTTGAAGGTGTAGCCGAGGGGGAAGGTGCCGTAGGTGCCGTCGAAGGCGAGGTCGCTGTTGTCGGTGACCTCGCAGGCGGGGTCGAGGAAGGCATCGCCCGTGGTGGTGATACGGAGCAGGCCGGCGAGGACGGCATCGGTGGGGCTGCCGAGGCTGTCGTAGCCCGTGGCGATGAAGACGCCGCCGCCGGCGAGGAAGTCCTCGAGGGCAACGCGCTCGCCCGCGCTGAGCTCACGGTCGGATTTGTTGAGGATGACGATGGAGTAGCCGGAGAGCAGGACGCTGTCTGCCGTCGAGAAGGTGGTCGCGGTGTTGCTGACGAACTCGGCGGGGAGCGAGGCGTCCTCGAGGACGGTCTGGAGGGCGGTGATGGAGGTGGCGGGCACCCCCGGATCGGAGACGACGAGGATGGCGCAGGAGCCAGCCTCGCGCTGGCATGCAGGGTCGCAGCCGTCGCCGGAGAGGAAGTTGCCGTCGTCGCACTGCTCGCCGGCGGCGGACTGGCGGAAGCCGTCGCCGCAGAAGGCCTCCTGGCAGGAGCTGGTGCAGAGGTCGCCGTTGTTGGCGTTGCCGTCGTCGCAGACCTCATCGGTGTCGCGCACGCCGTCGCCGCAGCGCTGGTTGAGGCAGTCAGGGCGGCAGCTGGCGTCGGGGGTGAGGGAGTTCTCGGTGCCGAGGTCGCACTGCTCAACCGCCTTGGAGCAGGTGATGGTGTCGAGCATCTGGTTGTCGCCACAGAGGTCGGTGGCCTCGACGTCGGCGCCGGGCGCGCAGTCGAAGTTGTCGCAGCCCCAGTTGCCCGCGTGGGGGGTGATGAGGACGTTGGCGCCCGTGGAGCCGCCCCAGAGGACGGCGTCGGCGCGCTCGTAGCCGAGGGCCTCACAGATGCCATGCTCAGGGGCGAAGGGCAGGTCGACGAGGTCGCAGCCGCCATCGGGGCAGGTGGCACCGACCTGGCAGACGGGGCCGGTCACGCCGAAGAGGTTGGTGACGCGGGGAGCCGTGAAGGTACGGGTCGTGCGACCGTTGTTGAGGATGGTGTCGCCGCAGCTTGCGGCTACGCAACTGGTGAGGCAGAGGTCGGTGTCGTCGGTGTTGCCGTCGTCGCAGTCCTCGCCGATGCTGACGACGCCGTCGCCGCAGTAGGGGAGCTGGCAGACGCTGGTGCAGCCGTCGTTGTCGTCGGTGTTGCCGTCGTCGCAGAACTCGCCGGTGTCGAGGATGCCGTCGCCGCAGCCGGCGGGCTGGCAGTTGGAGCGGCAGAGCGCATCGGGGTCGTCGCTGTTGGCGTCGCCAAGGTCGCAGGCCTCGCTGCCGACGCAGGTGATGGAGTTGAGCATCTCGGAGGTCGAGCAGTTGTCGGTGGTGCCGGGGAAGTCGGAGACCACGCAGACGAAGTCGGTGCAGACCCAGTTGAAGGCATGGGGCATGGCAGCATCATCCTCGCCGGGGCCACCGCCCCAGGAGACCGATTCGGCGCGGGCGAAGCCGAGCGACTGGCAGATGCCGTGCTCGGGGGCAGAACCGTCCTCCGAGACGTCGATGGTGCAGGGGCCGAAGCAGGAGCCGCCGTCGTCGCAGACGTGGCCGGTGGTGCCGGTGAGATCGGTGACGATGGGAGCGATGAGGGCGCCGCTGGCGGCATTGGTGATTCCGTCGCCGCAGCGGGCAGCGATGCAGCCGACGCGGCAGGCGTCGGTGTCTTCGAGGTTGCCGTCGTCGCACTCTTCGCCGGCCTGGACGATGGCATCGCCGCAGACGGGGGTGGTGCAAGCGTTGGTGCACTCATCGGTGTTGATGGTGTTGCCGTCGTCGCACTGCTCTTCGCTGTCGACGATGCTGTCGCCGCAGCGCTGGACGGTGCAATCGGTGCGGCAGATGCCGTCGGGCAGGTCGCTGTTGAGCAGGCCGTCATCGCAGAGCTCGCTGCCGTTGATGACGCCGTCGCCGCAGATGATGTTCTCGCAGGAAGAGGTGCAGGTGTCGAACTCATTGAGGTTGCCGTCGTCGCAGGCCTCGCCCGTGTCGGTCACGCCGTCGCCGCAGCGCTGGGTGGTGCAGTCGGGGCGGCAGGTTGCGTCGGGGGCGCTGCTGTTGGCGGCGGCGAGGTCGCACTGCTCTTGGATGCCGCCCTCGCAGGTGATGCTGTTGAGCATCTCGCTGCTGCTGCAGTTATCGGTGTCGAAAGAATTCGTAGAGGCCGTGCAGACAAAGTCGAAGCAGTCCCAGTTGTAGGCGTGGGGCATGGAGCTGTCTGTCTCGCCGGGGCCGCCGCCCCAGGTAACGGTGACGGCGCGGGAGAAGCCGAGCGCCTGGCAGATGCCATGCTCGGGGGCCGAGCCGTCGGCCGACACATCGCAGGTGCCGCTGAAGCAGTTGCTGCCGTCGTCACAGACGTGGCCAGTCGCGCCGGTGGGGCCTGTCACGGTGGGGCCGGAGAAGGTCTCGCTGCCAAAGGTGGAGCTGACCACGCCGTCGCCGCAGCGGGGGCTCTGGCAGCTGTTGGTGCAGTCGTCGGTGTTGACGGTGTTGCCGTCGTCGCAGCCCTCGCCCGGGTCGAGCACGCCGTCGCCGCAGACGGTGGGGCGGCAGGCGGGCGCGCAGCCGTCGCCGGCCACGGTGTTGCCGTCGTCGCAGGTCTCGCCGGTATCGACCACGCCGTCGCCGCAGCGGGCGGCGGTGCAGTCGGTGCGGCAGCTGTCGGCGGCGGTGTCGCTGTTGGCGGCGCCGTCATCGCAGCTCTCCTGGGCGAGCTTCACGCAGGTGATCGAGGCGAGCATCTCGCGGTCGAGGCAGTCGCCGGTCGAGGTGCGGTCTGCGCCCTGCCCGCAGTCGTAGTCCTCGCAGGCCCAGTTGGCGGCGCGGGGGTTGGGCTCACCGAGCTGGCGGGTGCCGTTGCCCCAGGTGGCGGAGACGGCAGCGTCGTAGCCGAGCGCCTCGCAGATGCCGTGCTCGGGGGCGGTCGGGTTGGTGGAGACATCGCAGGTCTCGCCGGGGCAGGTGGCGCCCTGCGAGCAGACATGGCCGGCCGAACCGAAGGGGTTGCGGACCACGGGGCTCTCGAAGTCGATGCGTACATAGGAGGCGTTTACGGCGCCGTCGCCACAGGTCTCGAGGAAGCATGCGGCGTTGCAGCCGTCGCCGTCGACCCGGTTGCCGTCGTCACAGGTCTCGCCGGCGTCGATCTTGCCGTCGCCGCAGCTGGCGGAGACGGTGGTGTCGGTGCCGGTATCTGCGCCCGAGCCCGAGCCGTCCACGGTGGTGTCGCTGCCCGAACCCTGCGTGTCTGCGATGGTCGTGTCGGTGCCGGTGCCCGAGTCGGTCTCTTCGACCTGACGCACTGTGTCACTGCCGCAGGCGGCGAGGACGAGAAGAGAGGCAGACAGGACGAACCCGGAGCGAAGTATTTTCATGACGACTTCCTCAACGCGGAGAAGAACGCAGACAGTTTCCCCACCTTCCTACCGCAACCTCGCGCTGCGTGCCAGAAGTCGAAGCCTCACAACGGCAGACTATCTCCCGAGTAGCTCCTCGACGCTCCGCGCCAGGTCGGCGGGCGCGAGACCCTGCTCTGCATAGAGGTCGTCGGGCTTTCCGCTGGTGCCATACTGCTTCACGCCGAGGCGCCGGAGGCGGGCTGCGATGCCGTTATCTCCGAGCGTGGCGGCGACGATGGCGCCGAGCCCGGTGTTGACGCACTGGTCCTCGTAGGTGAGCAGCGTGCCGATGGAGCGGGCCGCATCGAGGATGGCGGCCTCGTCGTGGGGCTTGAGGCTGGAGGCGTTGACCACCTTGAGCGAGATGCCCTTCTGCTTGAGGAGGTCGTGCGCTGCCACGGCGCGGTAGACCATGGAGCCGTAAGCGAAGACGACGGCGTCGGTGCCGTTGCGGACGGTGGTCCAGCGGCCGGGCTCGAAGGTGGCGCTGCCGCCGTAGAGCGGGGCGCCGGCCTCGTCGGTCAGGATGGGGAGCTTGCTGCGGCCCATGGCCACGGCGATGGGGGCGTAGCGGCCGATGGCGAAGCGGACGATGCGGTCGGTCTCGTTGGGGTCGGCCGGCACATAGAGCTCAAAGCCGTAGAGGTTCCGGAGCAGCGGCACGTAGTCGATGCACTGGTGGGTGGGGCCGTCTTCGCCGACATCGAGACCGCAGTGGGTGACAATGATCTTGGGCGCAGCGCCGTTCTGATCGCTGAGCCGGTTCTGGTTGTAGGTCTCGGCGATGGCGAACATGCCGAAGGTGGAGAAGACGGGGACGACCTGCTCCTTGCTCGCGGCTCCGACCATGGCAGCGGAGGAGTGCTCCGCGATGCCGCCTTCGAAGAACCAGTTGGGGGCCGCCTTGCGGAAGCCGCCGAGCTTCACGGAGCCTTCGAGGTCGGCAGAAACTGCGACGATGGGCCAGCTGCCGGGGCGGCCGACATTGCGCTTGGCAAGGTCGGTCATGGCATTGCCGTAGGCGGAGCGGCAGTCGTTGCTCTCCGTGTAGGTGAGGGGCTCGCCGAGATCGAGGTCGATGGCGCGATCGACGACGATGGTGTGGTGGAAGCTGTCGCGGTTGGCGGCGCGATCGGCGCGCAGCTCCGCCAGGTTGCTCGTCTGGCCGAGCTCGGCGAAGGCGCGGTCGGCCATCTCGTCGGTGAGGGCCTGGCCGTGGTAGTTGTGGTCGTTCTCGATGAAGGAGATGCCCTTGCCCATCACGGTCTTCAGAAGGAGCAGCGTGGGCGCGTCGGGGTTGGCCGTCTCGTGGCGCACGGCGGCGCGGAAGGCGGCATAGAGGGCGGCGTGATCGTGGCCGTCGACAACCACCACATTCCATCCGTCGGCGAGCCAGGAGGCCTCGATGTTCTGCGGCATGATGTCGGCAATCTTGCCGCCGATCTGCAGGCCGTTGAAGTCGATGAAGGCGACGAGGTTGTTGAGCTTGTACTTGGCGGCAAAGCGGCGGGCCTCGCCAATCTGGCCCTTCTGCTGCTCACCGTCGCCCATGCCGACGAAGGTGGTGAAGGAGGCGCCGCGTGCGCGGGCAGCCATGGCGAAGCCGGCACCAACCGAGAGTCCCTGACCGAGGTTGCCGGTGTTCCACTCGACACCGGGGACGACGCTCTCGATGTGGCCGCCGAAGACGCTGCCGGCCCTGCGGAAGCCGCGGAAGGCCTCCTGGATGTTGAAGTAGCCGAAGGCGGCGAGCGTGGCATAGACGCCCGGAGAGATGTGGCCGTGGCTGATGACGACGCGGTCGCGGTCGGCATGGTGGGGCGCCGCAGGATCGAGCGCCGCGGCAGCGTAGAGCACCAGGAGCGCGTCGAGCGAGGAGAGGCTGCCGCCCGGATGGCCCGAGGCGGAGAGCGAGACCAGGCGAACGATGTCTGCGGCGGCGCTGCGGCGAAGCTCCGCAAGATGGGCAGACTGGTCCACTGACAACGACGGGGTTTCGAATCCTTGTCTCATGATCGGCTCAGGGTGCTGGACGCAGGGCGCGTCAGGGTTCGGGGAGGTGCTCGAGCCGGGGAATGACATCCCGGTTGAAGAGTTCGGTGTCGCCGCGGCGCCAGCTGATGGCCTCTGCCAGGCAGACGGCGAGTTCACCGTCGAGGCGTCGGAGGTCGACGCCCAGGTGGCCGGGCACGAATCCGGCGAGGATGGCGCGGCTGCGCTCTACCATGGCGACCATGGCGCTCGACTCGCCGCCCTTGTGCCAGATGCGGTGAAAGCCACCCGAGAGCTGCGAGAGCGCCTCGAGGAAGTCGCGGTCGCGTCCCTGATTGGCCTCTGCGAGCGCGTGAAATGCCACAACGGCCTCCTCAAACTGCCAGCGGTTGAAAAGCTTCACCGCACGTTTGAGATCCTGGGGAGCTGCTGGCATCTGGAGGCAGACCGAGGAGAGAGGGGCCCGCGACGCGGGTGCCGGTCGAGCACTGCCGGTGCAGTCTCAGGCGGGGCATGGCTAGCCGCATCGAAGCGCTCGCGCAACCGCAGAGGTGGGGCACCGAGCGGCAGCAGAGGGCGGCAACGGAGCAGCGATGCGAGGATTTGCGCGGTCGCTCCAACCCCTCTAGACTCCCCCTCGACTTCGGCAGGTTTTCGCCATGCAGCCAGCACCACAATCGTCGCTCTTTTTGCCGGATGGCGACCTCGACCTCGGGCTGTTTGACGACCGTGGTCGGCTGCTGCTCGAGGGCTGCCTGCGGGCGCTCCGTGCGATGGACCGTCCGAGTTTCCTGCCGGTCGACCTGCTGCTGGTCATGGTGCAGGCCGGCGACGAGGGCACGCAGCGGTCGCTGGCACGGGCCATCCGCGGGACGGACGATGCGGAAGACCTTCTCGCCTCGCTTGAACTGCTGGCGCGGCGGGTCGAGCGCAAGAGCAGCGGGCAGCCGCGGCTCCACATCCAGCAGCTCTCGCTCGGTTTCGTGGGGATCCTCGAAGATGCCCGCAACTGGGCGCTCGAGGCCGGCCGAACCAAGATTGGCCACGACGACATCTCGCGGGCGCTGAAGTGGCGCATCGAGTTGCAGGAGAGCGCCTCGGTACGCTGGGCCATCAAGCAGCTGGCACAGCCCGGCGGCGACTACCTCTTTTCGGCAGATGGTTCGCTCCGCTACGCGGCCTTCACCTCGGAGTTCGCCAAGATCTTCCAGTCAGCGACGGAGCTGGCCTGTCAGGCCGGCATCGCCTTTGTAGGCACGCCACAGCTCATGGCCGCGCTCTGCGCCACCCGGGTCGGCCTGCTAGTGAAGAGCTGCTCTGCAGCCGGCCTCGACCCCAAGCGGCTCTCCGAAGAGCTGCTCCGCATTGTCGGCACGCGGCTTCCGCAGCCGCCCCACTTCGTGCTCACACGCCGCTCGCTCACGCCCCGCCTGGTGCGGATGCTGGCCGGTGCCGCCGACCTCGCGGAGCGGCGGGGCCACCCGATTGGCGAAGCGGAGCTGCTGGAGGCCTTCCTCTCAGATGGCGGCTCCAGCCTCGACATGGTCAAGAGCCTCGGCCTCGAACCCCACCTTCGTGCCGCCATCGGCGATGGCCGCGTCATGACCCGAGAGGTCTCCAATCCGCTCAGCAGCGCTACGGTCAAAGACCGACCGGACGACTTCCCCGCCAGCGACACACCGACGCTCGACCTCGTCGGCCGCGACCTCTCCGCAGAGGCCGCCGCCGGACGGCTGCCCAAGGTGCAGGGGCGCGACCACGAGCTGCAGCGCATCATCAACGTGCTCCTCCGCTCCGAGCAGCGAAACCCGCTGCTGACGGGCGAGGCGGGCGTGGGCAAGACCGCGCTGGCCGCCGCGCTTGCGCAGCGGATCCACGACGGTTCCGTGCCCGCCGCCCTGCTCAACCTCCGGGTCATCGAGCTCAACGGCGCCAGCCTCATCGGCGGCACCTCTTACCGCGGCGAGCTCGAGGCCCGCATCAAGGCGCTGCTCAGCGAAGCAGAGCAGGATGTCATCCTCTTCATCGACGAGGCCCACGCGGTCTTCGCGCCCCGCTCGGGCGCAGGCCAGCCGGCTGAGGTACCGAACCACTTCAAGGCGGCGCTGGCGTCCGGCAAAATCGCGGTCGTCGCCGCCACCACCGAGATGGAGTACCACCGCTGGATTGAGCAGGACCCTGCCCTGCGGCGGCGGTTTGAGCGCATTGAGATCCCCGAACTCTCGGCCGGCGTCTCTCGCGACATCCTCCGCCAGCTCGCCCCGACCTTCGAGCGCACCTACCAGGTGCCTGTGAGCCCCGATGCCGTCGATGCGGCCATCGAACTCTCCACCCGGTTCATTCCCGAGCAGTCGCTCCCCGACAAGGCCAAGAAGCTGCTCATGGATGCCACGATCGCAGTCGCCTCGGAGATCGCCGCGGCGTCGGGCAGCCAGCCCTCGACCCGTGACAGCGACGAAGAGGTGACCCTGCACACGGGCATCCTCGGCCGGCATGGCGACACCCCCATGAAGCGGGTGGTGACGCGGCTCGATGTGGCGCGGCAGGTGAGCCAGAAGACCGGCGTCCCCTTTGAGCGGATCTCACGCGCCGCAGCCCAGTGGTGGACCGGCGTAGAGGAGCGGCTCGGCAGCTACCTTGTGGGCCAGGGCGAGGCGGTGCGGAAGACGGCGCGCTATCTTGTTGCCGGCCGGCTGCGGGCCGCGTCGCGCAACCGGCCGCAGGCTGTCATGCTCTTCGCTGGGCCTGCAGGCGTGGGCAAAACGGACCTCGCGCGCGGCCTCGCCATCGAGGTCTTCGGCAGCACCAAGTCTCTCATCCGGATCGAGCTCGGAGACTACGCGGAGGTTCACTCCCTGTCGCGCCTCGTCGGTTCGCCGCCCGGCTATGTGGGCTACCAGGACGAGGATGCGCTCGTTTCGCCGCTGCGCAGGCGGCCCAGCTCCGTCGTGCTGCTCAAGGACTTCCACCTCGCCCATCCGCGCGTGCAGGACCGGCTCATTCGGCTCATGTCGGACGGCGAGATCAGCGACACCCGCGGCCTCCGCGCCGACGCCAGCCACGCCATCTTCGTGATGACCGTGGAGACCGAGCTCAAGAGCGGGAGCAACATCGGCTTCGGCTCGTCGCGTGAGGGAGAGGTCGGCACCCTGCTCCGCGCCATCGACCCCACGCTCGCAACGCGGCTGCGGCCCCTCTCCTTCGAGACCGTCACCTTCCGCGGCGCCGACGAGGCCGACAGCACCCTCATGAGCGAACTGTTCGAGGCGAGGCTCACCGCCTTCGAGGCTGCCGTCCGAGACGAATACGGCGAGCCGCTCGGCCTCGATGAGGAGCTGCTCGAGCAGGTGCGGGCCAGCGTTGCGACGCTGCGCGATGCGCGAGAGCTGGAGGCCTTCTTTGGCCGCGAGATCGTCGACCGGGTGACCTCACGGCTACTCGATGCTGCCGAGGCTCCCAAGGTGGCCTTCCCCTCCGAAGAGGCGGTCCTCCCGCGCATCATCACGCCGGCGGAATGAACCCGGCGGCGTGAGGCAGGCCCCTGCTAGAAGGAGGGGTCGTCGTTGGTGATGTAGTAGCCGGTCGAGGCGCCGGGCGGGTGGATGGCGTTGACGACGCAGCCCGTGGTGACGCCGGCAGCATCGACCGTGGCCGTCACATCGGCAACGCGCCACATGGCGCCGACGCTGATGGAGCCGCGCGAGCCGCGGAAGCCCGTGATGGTGTCGGGGGCCGTGCCGAAGGAGGCGGTGAGGCGACCGCCGCAGTAGATGTTGACGATGGGGCGGGCCAGCGTGCCGCTGAAGTTCTGGACCATCACGCGGAAGCGGTCGCCGTTGTTCGGCACATCGACATTGATGTTCTCGGGCAGGCCGATGCCCTCCGAGAGGTTGTTGTCGATGTCGAGGCGGGGGTTGGTGCAGAAGCCCAAGAGGCGCCAGTCTGCGCCGAGCGGGCCGCCGACGCAGGCGTCGAGCGGGCTGCCGGGATAACCCCAGTTCACGCGGCCATCGACGCCGCGCACGTAGGCCTCACAGTTGGCCCACGAACAGGCGTTGGGGCTCGGCGTGAAGGTGTCGAAGGGCGACGGATACCAGGGGTTGGTGAAGCCGGGGCCCATGAGGTAGAGGTCGAGGTCGGAGACGGTGCTCTCGGGGTAGCACATCTCGATGCGGACGCCGGGGCCCACGATCTGAACGACCCAGGTGCAGGTGAAGATGGCGCCGTCGGTGTCGACGACGGTGAGCGTCACGGTGTAGCTGCCCGAGAGCAGGGGCCGGAAGGTGGCGTTCTGGCTGTTGGCGCCGGTCAGGTTGTAGCTGGGCGTGGGCAGAATGGCGTCGCAGGGGCCGCCGCTGATGGTCCAGGACCAGGTGCGGGCGGCGCCGCCGAAGAAGTCGCCGCCGCGGAGGGGGTAGTCGTTGAAGGGGCGGCCGTCGGGCACGCGGGGGTCGCCGGGGCCGGGGCACTGCACATCGGGGTTGCAGCCGAAGAGCTCGTCGGTGCAGCCGTTGCAGTCGTTGTCGAGGCCGTCGCAGACCTCGGTCGTGGGGCCGCGGCCCCGCTCACAGGGGCCCCATTGCTCGGTACCGCTGCCGACGGTGCAGACCTGGGTGCCCAGCTCGCAGGCGCCCACGTTGGCGCGGCCTGGCGGGCCGGCGAAGCAGGCCTGCGCCTCGCCCTGTTTGCAGATGCAGCCCTCGTCGATCTCGCCATCGCAGTCGTTGTCGTAGCCGTCGCAGAGCCGCGCGTCGTCTTCGTTGGCGAGGGGCGCGACGCAGAGCGTGGGCACCTGCGCAGAGGCGGGGCAGAGCTCGGGGTTCGGGGCCACGTCGCCCGTGGCGTCGTCGTAGACGCCGCCGCCGTCGATGACCGCGTCGCTGTCGACATCGAGCGGCGGAGCGTCGGGCGTGGTGTCGGCCGCGGTGTCGGTGGAGGCGTCGGTCAGCGCGCCATCGGTATCGTCGCCGCCCGAGCCGGGCGCGGTGTCGAGGGGATCGGTGGTATCGAGCGGGTCG
>JBIIFW010000399.1:0-2829 GCA_044236985.1 Bradymonadia bacterium
GCCGTGCCCTGCGTCGCAATGAGCGCCTGCGTCTCGTCGGTTCCGTTCGTCTCGACGAGCGGCTTGCCGGCCCAGTCAAAGCCAATGCCGGCCGTGTAGGAGAGGTGGCCGAGCGGACGGGCGTTGTCGACCATCATGCCGCTGTCGGACTGTGAGCCCACGGCGTGGAAGGAGCGGACTTCGAAGCCGCTCACAGCATCTTCGGCGGCGGCGGCGGGGCTGGCGACGGCGACGGTCGCGAGCAGGAAGGCGATGGTTCGCATGTTCATTCTCCTAGGTCGATTCGTTCAAGCGCAGCTGCCAGCGTTCGCGTAGCAGGCGGCCAGCCTCACGGACACGGCGAGGTGCCGGGCCACCCACCACATCGCGGGCGTTGACTAGCCCCACCATGCTTAGCCCCGCAAGGATTTCGGGCGCAATCCGCGGGCAGTGTTCCCGCGCCGCCTCGAGCGGAAGGTCGCGCAGCTCGCACCCCCGCTCCAGCGCCATGCGCACAAGCCGGCCCGTCTGATGGTGCGCTGTGCGCAACGGCTCACCCGCCAGCACCAGCCGCTCGCAGAGGTCGGTCGCATCGATCTGCCCCGTGCAGGCCGCCGCCATTCGGTCGCGCCGGAAGGTCGCCGCATCGAGCATCACGGCCGCAACCTCAAGCGAGACCGAGAGCGTCCGGTGCGTATCGAAGAGCGGCTCTTTGTCCTCTTGCAGGTCCTTGTTGTAGGCGAAGGGCAGCCCCTTGAGTGTCGTCAGGAAGCCCGCAAGGTTGCCCACCGTCCGCCCCGCCTTGCCCCGCAGCAGCTCGGCGCCGTCGGGGTTCTTCTTGTTGGGCATCATCGACGAGCCCGTGGTCACCCTGTCGTCGAGTTCCAAGAATCCGAACTCCGCGGTCGACCAGAGCACCCACTCCTCGCCCCAGCGGCTCAGGTGGAGCATCAGCATGGCACCGGCGTAAAGAAAGTCGGCGACAAAGTCCCGGTCCGACACTGCATCGAGGCTGTTGGCGCTGATGGAGGCAAACCCCAGCTCACGCGCCGTCATCTCGCGGTCGATCGGCAGGCTCGTGCCCGCGCAGGCGCCGCTGCCGAGCGGCGAGACGTTGGCCGATGCTGCAGCGGCCTCGATGCGGACCACATCACGCGTCAGCATCTCCGCATAGGCCAGCAGGTGGTGGCCCAGCGTGCTCGGCATGCCCCGCTGCAAGTGGGTGTAGGCCGGCAGCAGCGTCTCTGCCTCTGTTTCGGCCCGCTCCGCCAGCATCACGATGAGGCGTGTGAGCTGCGCCACGAGCTCCGACGCAGCGCGCTTCACATAGAGCCGCGTGTCGGTCGCCACCTGGTCGTTCCGGCTCCGTGCGGTGTGGAGCCGCTTGCCCGGCTCGCCGACCAGGTCGGTCAGCCGCCGCTCGACCGCCATGTGGATGTCTTCGTCCACCGGCAGCACCGCAAAGGTGCCCGCCTCGAACTCCGCTTCGACCGTCGCCAGCCCCTGCAGGATGGCCGCAAGGTCGTCGGCCGACAGCAGCCCGCATGCCTGCAGCATCCGGGCATGGGCGCGCGAACCTGCGAGGTCTTCGCGCCAGAGCACGATGTCGAAGGAGATCGACTTGTTGATGTTGTCGAGCGCCGCCGCGGTGCTCGCACCAAACCGGCCCGCCCAGGCACGCTCCTGCGTCACGACTGCACCATCCGCCACCAGGCCTCTGCCGCCCGTGCGTAGCCCGCCGCGCCGGCAACGACCTCGGAGCAGAGGATGAACTCATCCGCCTGGTGCGACCGCTCGGGGCGGCCCGGCCCCATCACGATGGCCGGCACATGGCTCACCCAGAAGAGGTCGCAGACGCTCGGGAAGACGCCCGCCTCGGCCTGCCCCGTCGCCTCGAGCGCGGCCAGTACAACCGCGCTCTTGTGGTCGGTGTGGACCGGCGCAAAGCGGTTGGAGCGGATGATGAGCTGCCCCTGCTCGCTGTCGGCTGCGGCGCGCAGGTGGTCGATCATCTTGAGGTTGTTGAAGAAGGGCGTCGTGCGGCAGTCGATGGTCAGCGTGCAGGCATCGGGCACCACGTTGCTCTGGGTGCCGCCCTCGATCAGCGTGACCTGCGCGGTCGGCTTCTCCATGTCGCCGGGGATGTTGATGTCGGGCGTCGCGATGCGGTCGATGACCCGCGCCGCAGCGTGGACCGCGTTGTGGCCCTGCCAGGGACGCGAAGCGTGGGCGCGGCGGCCCGGCACCTTGATTGCGGCCTTCACGAGGCCCCGCTGCGCGGCAGCCACCAGCATGTCGTTGGGTTCGCCGATGATGGCTGCGTCGTAGCGTGGGAGCAGGTGGGCAATGCGCTCCATGCCTTCGCCGCCCGTCTCTTCGTCGCAGCTCGCGCAGACAACCAGGTTGCCCGCAAAGCCGGCCTCTTTGAGCGCCACCGCGGCCGCAAACTGGGCGGCCACGCTCCCCTTCGCATCGTTGGCGCCGAGCCCGTGCAGCCGGTCGCCCTCGATGGCGCCGTCCCAGGGGTCACGCCTCCAGGTCTCGCCCGCCTTCACGGTGTCGAGGTGGCTGTTCAGCAGCAGCGCAGGGCCTTCGCCGCTGCCCAGCGTCAGCCAGACATTGCGGCCATCCACCACCGGCACAAAGCCAGCGGCCTCGGCAAACCGGGCATAGATGGCCACGTTTCCCAGCTCGTTGCCGCTGATCGACTCCGACCGCACCAGCTCGACGAGGAGCTCAATCGCAAGGTGGTTCCCGGTCATCGTCAGGGCACAATCATCGTGCCGCAGCCCGACTCGGTGAAGACCTCGAGCAGCAGCTGGTGCGCCTCGAGCGCGCTCAGGATGTGCA
>JBIIFW010000400.1:0-2813 GCA_044236985.1 Bradymonadia bacterium
ACCTACCTTGGGGTGACCTGGAGCTTCGGTGGCGACGAGAGTCTCCGCGAGGACTACCCGCTCTCCGGCTTCACCTTCCGTCAGTCCGGAACCTATGCGTTCGAAGGTCGGGCCCCCGTCTCGGTGATCTTCACGCTCACGGACAGCAGCGGCAACGAGACCATCTCTCCCGCGATCACGGTGGCCCTCCCCGGCGACCCGGGCGCCCCCTGCGACCGCGCCGGCACCTCCTGCCTCGCCAACGACTACGCTTGCGGCCTCGGCGCCTTCTGCGAGACCGCGGCGGCCCCCGTGCTCAGCGACTTCACCTTCGGCCGCACCGACCTCAACAATGGCGCAGCCGAGCTGACGGGCAGCGATGATAACGGCGACATTGCAAAGGTCCGCATCGATGCGCTCGATCAGACCGGTGGCCCCATCGTCGGCCTCGGCTGGCTCCTCGACCTCTCGGCGATGAGCGACACGACGATCTCGGAGATCGTCGACGTCATCGGCATCGAGAGCCTCCGCAACGGCACCACCATCTCGGCAACGCTCATCGACCGCGCCGGCCTGGAGAGCAACACGATCACCATCCCGCTCCCCGGTATCGTCGGCGTGGACGGCGACTGCTCCGACCCGGCTGCCGCCATCTGCGACGCGGGCCTGGAGTGCAGCGAAGGCCTCTGCATCGAGGTCGACCCCTTCATCAGCTCGCTTACGGTCAGCCGCACCGATTCGACCACCTTCACCTTCGCCCTGACCGGTGGTGACCCGAACGGCGATGCAACCAGCTTCGCCTACACCATCTTCGGCCCCACGGGCGCCACCATCGCGACGGGTGAGACCGCTTCGCCCGATGACCACGCCGAGCTCGGCGGCGACTTTGATGTTGCAGTTACCCTCACGCTCGCCGGTATCCCGAACGGCTCGACCGTCGCCATCAGCGTCGCCGATGCCGCGGGCAACACCAGCGCCGACGTGACCGATGCCCTGCCGCTCCTGGTCGCCATCGGTGGCGACTGCGCAGACGACGCCACCATCGACGCCTGCGAGACCGATGCCCTTTGCACGAGCGGCATCTGCCTTACGGATGCCCCGGTCATCAACAGCATCTCGGCCAACCGCACCTCGCTCGACGAAGCCTCGGTCACCCTCTCCGTCGGCGATGCGCTCTCCAACGTGACCGGCCTTGTCTTCACCGTGCTCAACAGCGAGGGCGAGGTGCTCGGCACGCTCGCAAGCGACACGGTGTCCCAGGAGAGCCCCTTCTCCACCTTCTTCAAGGAGTTGAGCGGCCTCTCGGTCTACCCGACTGCGGTGGCGATCGGAGTCGAAGTTCTCGACGCGAACGGCAACAGCACCCCGACCAATGCTTCAATCCCCGCCGCGGTTCTGGGAGGCGAAGCCTGCAGCACCACGCTCGACCTCTGCTACGGAGGCAACTTCTGCTCCACCGTCACGGGCGCGCCCGTCTGCAGTTCGCGCAGCCCGGTTGTCACGGCGCTTGCCGTCGAGACCGCAGCCGACCTGCGCAGCTTCACGCTCACGGTCGAAGGCTTCGATGCCGAGGCCGACATCACACAGCTCGAGGTGACCTACTCGTTCTTCGACGACTCTGCTGTCACGTCGACCTACACCGTGCTCGCTGGCGACTTCTCTCAGGCTGCCGACGGCACAGTCCTCTTCACCATCGATGTGCGCTGGAACCTTGTGCAGATGGGCCAGTTCGACCTCATCACCGCGAAGTTCACCGATGCGTCCGCGCTCACGGGGAGCGACGAGCTCGCCTACGGCGACTTCGCGCCGCTCATGCCGGACTCCGACTGCGACCCTGCCGGCCGCTCCTGTGGTGCCGGCCTCTACTGCGACGTCTGGTCTAGCATCTGCCTCGTCGATTCGGCCGCGGCCTGCGGCACGGGCGTCGATGTCGCCCCGATCGAGAGCGGCCTTGATATCGGGCCCGGTAACTTCCAGTTCGCCGAACTCACCACGCCCGTCGGCAACACGCTCGGCCTGGGCGACTGCGGTTCGGATGGCGACGAGACGGCCATCCTCTTCTCGGTCGGCTCCGGCGATTGGGATGTGGTGGTCACCTCTGCCGACCCCTTCTTTGTCTCGGTGGTGGATGGTTACTGCGCGCTTACCTCGCCCACGCTCTGCGAGGAGGGCGTAGACGAACAGGTCTACACGACGATCTCGACCTCGGGCGAGACACCGAAGTACCTGCTCATCGAGTCGGCTGTGGCGGGAAGCGCCGCCACGGTCAGCGTGACGGCGACCCGCCTCGCCATTTGCGGCGACGGCATCGTGGCGGGCTCCGAGGCCTGCGATGATAACAACACCACGAGCGGCGACGGTTGCGATGCCGTCTGTGCGGTCGAGCAGGACTACAGCTGCAGCGGCCAGCCGAGCGTCTGCCAGCTTCCCTGAAGCGCGGGCGCCCAAGTGCGCCGTTGACCGTCTGCCCCCGCCTCCGTTACCTTGCGGTTTCCCCCAGTGAAGCCGCAAGAGGAGTCGTGACCGCATGACGAAGTTCGCCCGTACGACCAGCACCCTCCTTGCTCTGTTCCTCCTTGCCGGCTGCACCGCGGCCGCGGGCGGGACAGACGACCAGAGCGGTGGGTCGCAGGTGCGCGACACGGGTCGCGGCGGCGCGACCGACACGGGAGCCGGCGACACGACCGACCCGCTCGATACCACCGATCCCCTCGACACCGCGCCCGGCTCGGGCGGCGACGATACCGATGGCGCGCTGACCGACGCCTCCACCGACACCGCGGCCGACACCACGCCCGACGCTCCGCCGCTGGATGTGGACAGCGACGCGGTCA
>JBIIFW010000402.1:0-2809 GCA_044236985.1 Bradymonadia bacterium
GGCCTGCTTGCTCATGTAGCGCCTGAGGAAGGCGGTGAGCGTGGCGCGGACGGGGGCCGGCATGAGGTCGATGTAGCGGAGGTGGCGGAGCTCTTCGGTGAAGGGGAAGGCGAGCCACATGGCCGGCGTGAGCATGGGGAAGCACCAGAGGCACTCGTCCTCTTCGGGCCGCATGAGACCGGTGGCGTGGATGCCGTCCCAACCTGCGAAGGCGGCCCGTTCGATGGCGCTTACCAGCCGTGCGACGGGGGCGCCGATGAGCCGGTCGAGCGCGGCGAAGGCGTCGTAGATTTTGCGGCTCGAGACAGCGGGGAACATGCTGTCGAACATCGTCAGGAAGCGGAAGCGGGCACGGTCTTGCGCCATCAGCCCGTGCAGGAAGGTGGTGCCGCTGCGGGGCACCGCAATCACGATGACGGGGGCCGGTGTGGGCGTGCTGGCGGCGCGCGGAAAGAAGAGCGCGTCGAGCGCGTCGAAGAGCCAGTTCTGCGTGATGACGAAGAGGTAGTAGCCCACCAGCAGCGAGATGCCGACGAGCCGTCGCAGACCGAACCAGCGACGCGAGAAGAGCGCGCGCAGGATGATGCGGAGGGTGGGGAGATGGGGGAACAGGCTGGTCTCCGGTGCAGGCGTTCGACTCTTCGCGGGGAGTGCGCGGCTGTGTCAACCGGAGAGGCGCTGCCGATGGCGCAGGAAGGTTGCACGACGGCCTGCAAGTCACCACGATGCGCGCCGAACGCAGAGGAGAGGATGCCGTGTCGAAGTCGCTTGTAGAGGAGCTGTTGGCCAAGGGGGTAGAGATCCCCGCGCCGTCGTCGGTGGTGGTCGAAGACCTGGATGTGTCGCGCATCGAGGCGGGCGTGGTGCTCTACCCCGGCTGCGTCGTTCGCGGCGCCGAGACGCTGCTGCGCGCCGGCACCAGGCTCGGCCGCGCTGGCGGTGGCTTCTTCGAGAATGTGCGCTGTGGCGAGCGGTGCGACCTCTACGGTGGCTACTTCGAAGATGCGGTCTTCCTCGCCGATGTGACCATGCGCGGCCACGCCGAGGTGCGGGGCGGGACGCTGCTCGAGGAGGGGTGCGAGGCGGCCCATCATGTTGGCTACAAGATGACTGTCTGCCTGCCCTATGTGGTGGCGGGGAGCCTCATCAATTTCTGCGACGCACTCGTCTCCGGCGGCACGAGCCGAAGCGACCACAGCGAGATTGGCAGCACGCTGGCGCTCTACAATTTCACGCCCTGGGGCGACAAGTATGCGAGCCTCTTCGGTGGCGTGGCACGCGGCGTCTTCCTGCGCGAGCGGCCCATCTTCGTCGGCGGCCAGACACAGGTGGTGAGCCCCGTGCGGGTGGGGTTCGGCGCAGTACTGACGGCAGGCTCGGCGGTGCGGCGCGATGTGCCGGAGGACAGGCTCTATGGTGAGGCGACGACGGTCATCGACGAGCCCTTCGACGCCGTCCGTTACGGTGCGCTGCTACCCAAGTTCGACGCGACGCGGGAGTACACCGGCAACCTCTGGGCGCTCATCGCCTGGTATGAGCGGGTGCGGATTCCGACCGCCAAAGATGCGCTGGAGCGGGCGCTCTACGAGGCCGCGCTGCAGCAGCTCCGCGCGGGCGTCGCAGAGCGGGTGAAGCGGCTCGGGAAGGTGGCCTCCAAGCTCGAGGCCTCGCGTCTGTCGCACGAGGCTGCTGCGCAGGCCGGTGGCGAGGCGGCGGCGCGTCACGCCAAGCGTGCTGCGGAGCATGCGGCGGTGCAGGCGGCCTGGCCTGGCTGGGAGGCCGCGATGAAGCGGCCCGCGATGCCCTCTCTTGCGGCGCTCGACAGCGTGGCGGCGAGCTACCTCGCCTGGCGCGGCGATACGGGCCGGCCGCTCGTCGACTTTGTGCGCAAGGGTGTCGCCGATGGCGAGCGGTTGGCCGCCGTCGAGACGCTCGTGCAGGTGGTGCAGGCGGTGTCGAAGTGAGGTGGCTCGCTGCTCCGCTCCTCCTGCTGCTACCATCCTTCGCCGCCGCCCAAGAGGCTGCGCCGATGAAGGAGCTCTCCATCCTCCCGCGCCAGATCTCGGCACCCAAGGTGACCGGATCGCTCGCGCAGCTTTCGCTTGAGCTAGACGGCCAGGCCACCGAGAGCGCCTGGGCCGACGCGATGCCGCTCAGCGGCTTCTCGCCCTTCTCGCCCGACGACGAAGGTGAGGCCGGCTTTGGCGTGACGGGGCGCATTCTCCGCACCCCCGATGCGCTCTGGTTCACCGTCGAGGTCGCCATCCCGGAATCGCAGCTCAACCGCGGGCTCGGCCCCCGCGACGGCTTTCCGAGCGGCGACTATGTGGAGCTCCAGCTCGACCCCTTCGCGACAGGGCTGCGCGCCTACTCCTTCATCGTGAATGCCTCGGGCCAGCTCCGTGATGCGACCGTGAACGATGTCGCCTCTGCCGACCCCTCGTGGGACTCGCTCTTCGACGCCGCCGTGACCGTCTCGCCGGACCACTGGACCGTCGAGGCGAAGATTCCCTTCTCGTCGCTGCCCCACCCCACGGATGGCACCGCCTGGCGTATGAACCTCTTCGCGACGAGTTGGCACCTCCAGCAGACGGTGGTCTGGTCGCGTATCCAGCGTGACCTCCCCAACCGGCTCTCGCAGGCTGGCCGGCTCGGCGGCATGGAGGGCCTCTCCAGCTCCGGCGGCCTCTCGCTCTTCCCCGCTGTGACCCTCGACGCCTCCAACAGGGATGGCGGATTCTCGTTCGACGGGTTGGAGCTCGGCCGCACCGGTCTCGAGGCCGAGGGCGGCGCGCTTCGCCCGAGCCTC
>JBIIFW010000404.1:0-2794 GCA_044236985.1 Bradymonadia bacterium
GCATTTAGTCCCGCCCTCTCCGCCATTCAAGACAGGCGCCGCCGAAAGGCGGGCGTGTGACAGGTTCAGAACTGCAGGTGCGGCGAAGATTCGACGGGCTTCGCAAACCGCACTACCCTGCCCCAATGCTTTTCAGTGGCCAACCTCTGCATCTTCAGGTCGGTGAGTTCGAAGGTCCCCTCGATCTTCTGCTCCACCTCATCAAGACGCACGCGGTCGACATCTTCGACATCCCGATCTCCTTCATCACGGAGAAGTATCTCGCCTACATCGACGCGATGCGAGAGCTCGATCTGGGCGTTGCGGGCGAGTACCTCGTGATGGCCGCCACCCTCATCCAGATCAAAAGCCAGATGCTGCTTCCCAAGCCGGAGACCGCAGAGTCTGACGACGGCGACGGAGCACTGGCAGACCCGCGCGAGATGCTCGTGCGGCGCCTCCTTGAGTACCAGCGCTACAAAGATGCCGCGCGGCTCCTGACCGAGCGGGAGCTCATCGACCGCGACGTTTTCCGACGCCCCTCCCGCGCCGACGAGCTCGTCAAGGAGATTGGGCCGCCCGAACTCGTCCCCATCGAGCTCTTCCAGCTGCTCACCGCGCTGGGCGAACTCCTCAAGGGAAAACCGGCCGAGGTCATCCGCGAGATTTCGCCGGACCGCCTCACCGTGCGGCAGCAGATGACCACGATCGCCGAGCACCTCCGCAAGCAGCCACGCGCGGCGCTGCTGGAGTTGGTCTATCTCAACTGCGAGGAGCCTACCCGGCTCGACGTCGTCATCACCTTCCTCGCCATCCTCGAGCTCACCAAGCTCAAGATGATCCGCATCACCCAGACCAGCCTCACAGCCCGTGATCTCTGCATTGAACGGGCTGTGGCCGACTGGGATCCAGATAGCGCCTGGCTTGACGGCGCCGACGAGCCCCTCTAACGGGCGCCCCACAACCTGAACTGCGATTGTCGTGATGACAAACCAACCCGAAACAGACCTCGGCTCCGCGCTCGAGGCTATCCTCTTCGCCGCCGAGCGACCTCTCTCTCTCATCGAACTCTCCGAAGTGATACGGACGGTCGAAGAGGTGATCATCGAGCCCGAGAGCATCCAGGCGCTCCTCGAAGGCGTCCGCGCTCGGCTCGAGGCAGAGGGCCGCGGCTTCGACCTCGTCCCCGTCGCAGGCGGCTGGGAGTTCCGCACGCGCGCCGCCTATGCCGACTATGTGCATGTGCTCTTCAAGCGGAAGCCGCAGCGGCTTCACCGCGCCGGCCTCGAAGTGCTGGCCATCATCGCCTACCGCCAGCCCGTCACCCGGCCGGAAATCGACGACATCCGCGGCGTCGATAGCTCCAACACGCTGCGGCAGCTGCTTGAGCGCAACCTCATCCGCATCCTCGGAAAGTCCGACGAGGTCGGACGCCCGCTCATCTACGGCACCACCTCCGAGTTTCTCGCCTTCTTTGGCATGCAGAACCTCGCTGAGCTGCCCACCCTGCGCGAGTTCACCGAGCTGACCGAGGAGCACATGGTCAAGCTGCAGGCGCTCGACCAGACCCTCAACGCAAACACCCAGACCGTGCTGCCGCTCGACCCGAACGGGCTCGCCGGGATCGCGCTTGGCGCCGTCCCGGCCGGCGAGCGCGCACCCTACCAACCAGACCTTGACCCTACTGCCGGTAACCCCACCGAGGGCGGCGACCACCTTGAAGAGGAACCCCGTGGCTGAACGACTCCAAAAATATCTCGCGACCGCAGGTGTCGCCAGCCGACGGGCCTGTGAGACCCTTATCGAATCCGGCCGAATCAAGGTCAACGGCATCGTCGTCAAGACGCTCGGCACCTCGGTCGAACCCGGCGAAGACGTCGTCGACTTCGATGGCCGCCGCATCGAGCCCGAGCGCCTCCAAGTCTATCTGATGGTCAACAAGCCCATCGGCTACATCTCGGCCGCATCCGACCCCGAGGGACGCCCTGTCGTCACCTCGCTCGTCCCGCCCGAGTATGGCCGCGTCTACCCCGTCGGCCGCCTCGACTGGGACACGGAGGGAGCCGTTATCCTCACCAACGATGGTGAACTGACCCAGCTACTCACCCATCCGCGCCACGAAGTTGCCAAGATCTACCAGGCAAAACTCCGTGGCATCGTCGACAACATGGACCCCCGCATCGAGCGGCTCCGCCAGGGCGTCATGCTCGACGACGGATATGTCACGCTCCCCGCGGACGTCATCCGCGATAGCGACACCGGCAATCACACCTGGTTCGTCGTCGGCATCCGCGAGGGTAAGAACCGCCAGATTCGCCGCATGTTTGAGGCCGTTCATCTCGACCTCATCAAGCTCCGCCGCGTGGCCTACGCCACCGTGCAGCTCGGCGCTGTACCGCTGGGCGACCACCGGCGGCTGCTCGACAGCGAGGTCGAGGCCCTCTACCGCGCCGCCGGCTCGGAGCGCGACCTGCTCAAGGCCTCGCGCGGACGCGTTCCGACGCGTCAACGCGACAGCCGCGTGAATGCGATCAAGGAGGCTGGCAAGGCCATCAAGGAGGAGCAGATCATTGCGGCCAAGGCGGAGGCCCGCATGGGCGACCGCAGGACTGCGCGGACCGGCTCCATCGTCGGAAGCGGAGAGGGACGCGGAACGCGCACGGCTCGCCCCGAGCGGAGCGATCGTCCTGCACGTCCGGGAGACCGTGCCGCCCGCCCCGAACCGCTGATCGTTGGCAGCGAGGGTCGTACTGCACGCCCCGCGCGACCGGAGGTCTTCGAACGTCCCGAACGCCAGGCTCGCCCCGAGCGGAGT
>JBIIFW010000405.1:0-2793 GCA_044236985.1 Bradymonadia bacterium
GGCGATGCCTCCCGTAAGTCCGATGAGTCGCGGTGACGGGTTGACTTGCGTGGTTGGGAGGCTCAATTGACACCCATTTGGCGGCCGTGATAGCGAGCGCAGCAGCCCTAACATGGGCCCTGTTTCACGCCAACTTTGCCCTCTTGCTCCCGCCGAAAGGGCCGGGCCAGGTCTACGCTTGAACCCCCAGTCGTCGCCCACTCTCCACGCCACAGCGCTTCAGGTCGCCGGCTGGCTGCTCATCGCAGCGGCGGTTACGGCTGCGGTGGCGGCCGCGTCGGGTGGCTCGGCGGTGCCGTTCGCGCGGGTGCTGGTGCTGCTGGCGCTGGTTGCATCGCTGGGATTGGTGGTGTCGTTGCTCTGGCTGCCGGTGGCCGGCTGGTCGCGGCTGGCGATTCGGCTCCCGCTGTTGGGGGGCGAGCCGCTGCCCTTTGCCCGTGCGGAGCTGCTTGCGGGCGGAGCGACTGCGCTCGACCAGCTTCGCAGTCCGATGCGTCGTCGGCTCTTTGTTTTCGGCATTGTGCTCGTGCTGGTCGGCGCAGGGGGCACGGTGCTCGCGTCGCTCTGGCCTCAGCCGCAGCCTGTGACGATTGCGCTCCGGAGCGGCAACCCGGTGGACCATGGCGAGACCAGCGATGGCCCCCACCCGATTCTGGTGCAGCTGCCCTTCTCGCTGGCAGAAGCCGACACTGTGGACGGGGTAGCCCGGCGGGTGTCGGTGACGGCGCGCGACATCAAGACCGGCACCAAGAGCACGCTCGAGGTGACGCCGACCTCCTCTCATTCACTGCGCGGAGGGAGGCTCCGTCTGGCGGGCTGGTCGGGCTCTTCGGACATCGCCTCCGTGACGGTGCTAGCGGGCGGTCCGGGTGCGCAGGCGGAGCAGCTGGTGTTGCCGTTCGGCAAGCCCGTTGCCTGGCAGCAGGAGACGCTCACGCTGCGGGAAGGGCGGAGCGACTTCTTTGGGGCCAAGGGTCTTGCGGTTGCGGTCGAGGTTGCCGCTGTAGGCGCTCCAGCGCGGGTTGTTTGGGTGTTTTCGGCCGAGAGCGGTGCTGCGATGGCAGGTCGTGCACCAGTGGTGGGACCGCCGATGGTGGTTGCGTCGGCGACCTACGATCCGCTGATTCTGCTTCGTTGGACGCCCGACGCGACGCTGCGCTCGTTGGCACCGCTCTGGATTGGCGCCATCATCGCCGCGCTGGGCTGGCTGGTGCTCTGGCTGCTGCCTCCCTTCGTGGTCGGGCGTGACGGAGACTACCTCGTGGTTGGGTTGCGGGGCGGTCGCGGCGGCGCGCAGCTGGCCTTTGCCGCGAACTCGGTGCTGACGGCCGCACAGGTCTCGGAACGTGATGGGCTGCTGGCTGCCCTGAAGGAGCAGACATGATGGCGGTCGCGATGCTTCAGCCGCTGGCGCTGCTCTCGCTCTGTCTGGGTGTCGGCCTGCTGCTGGGTCACGGCCCCTCTTGGCGGACGGGCGGGTTGCTGGCGCTTGTGGCGGCGCTGGTAGCGGCGCTGCTGCAGCTCCTGCCGGGGCTTCCTGCGCAGGTTGTACGTCCCGAGAGTTTTGCCTGGTTCGCGGTAGCGGCGGTGGCGTTGGGCGCGATGATACGGTCGGCCGCTGAGGTGGGGCTATCCGAGCGCGGACGCTGGCTTGCCTGGCTCCCGCTTCTTGGTGCGTTGGCTGCTGCTGCAGCGGCCGTTGCGCCGGTGCTGTTGCAGCGCGGTGCAGAGGTGGCATTGGCGCTCGCGACGGCGACGGTTGGCACGGAGCAGCAGACACGCGACCTGCTCTTGCCGCTGGTGCAGCCCCTCGCCGTCTGGGTCCGTTGGGGTTGGGTTGCGATGGGGGTCGCATCGGTGCTGTTCGCCATGCGCGCGACGGCGATGCCGCGGTGGGTGTCGCCGCTTCTCTGGCTGGCCCTCGGCGTTGCGGTTGTCGTTACGCTGCCGACGGCTGCACCGACGCAGGCCGACGCAGAGGCGCTTGCGCGGGTGGCGCTGCGGCCCGGTGAGAGGGTCCTGAGCCTGCTGCCGGTGCCGTCGGGTCCCTTCGTGGTGGAGCCGAACTTCTACATTTCGCTGCTGTTGCTGGCGCTGAGCGGTGCGGCGGCTTCGCTGCTGGCCCACCCTGTGGGAGATCAGGAGCCTGCGGGTGAGGCGGCAGCGCGCGGGCTTGTGCTCTCGCTTGTGGCCTTTGCGGCACTCGCGACGGCGCGCTTCTCCTTGGGGCTCGCGCTGCCAAGTATGGTAGGGATGGGTGGCCTGCTGTTGGTCGCCGCGCTCTGTTTCGGCGCGGCGCTCTTCGGGCAGAGCGGTTCGGTGCGCGTTGCGTCGCGCCTGCTGCTCGCGCTGCTGTTCCTGTTTCCTTGGCTCCTGTGGAGCTCGCTCGGAGCTCCGTTATGAGGCCCAAAGTCTGTACCTTCGTAAAGAGCGGTACCAAACCCGACCATTTCCCGCCCGCCGACCTGCCCGAGGTGGCCTTTGCGGGGCGGAGCAACGTGGGGAAGTCGAGCCTGCTCAACAGCGCCATGTACCGCAAAGACCTCGTGAAGGTGAGCCAGACGCCCGGTCGCACACGACTGCTGAGCTGGTTCGACGTCGACGCCCGTCTGCGGCTCTGCGACCTGCCGGGCTACGGCTACGCCAAGGTTGGCGGAGGCGAGCAGTTGGCCTGGCAGTCGATGATTGAGACCTACCTGCAGAAGCGGGAGGTGCTCCGCGCGCTGGCGATCCTGGTCGATGTCCGGCGCGGCTTCGAGGAGGAGGAGCTGCTGCTGCTCCGCACCTGCCACC
>JBIIFW010000406.1:0-2792 GCA_044236985.1 Bradymonadia bacterium
TGGGCGGTGTCGACGGCGTTCTCGGCCATCTCCTGGTTCCGCGTCCGGACCTTCCAGCGGCGGGTCTCGTAGGGGGTCCAGTCCTCGTGGCCATACTCCTCGAGCAGGGGCACCTCGAACATCGGAGCCTCGCCTTCGGGATGCCACCAGACCATGATCAGGCCATTGATCTCGACCACATGCCAGGTGTCGATGCGAGCCTTGGGCGAGATCTTCTCGCTGCCGTAGGGCACCGAGGTACACATGCCCTCGCAGTTGAACTTCCAGGCGTGGAAGGGGCAGCGCACATCCTCGCCTTCGACCGTGCCGCCGTAGCCGAGGTGGGCACCCAGGTGGGGGCAGTAGGCGTCGAGGACGGAGACCTTGCCCGACTCGGTGCGGAACATGACCATGTGACGGCCGAAGTACTCCAGCGGGACAACCTGCTTGGGGAGCAGCTCATCGGAGTAACCAACCTGGTACCAGCCAAGCGGGTAGGGCGGGAAGCTGAAGCGATACTTCGACATGGCATTCTCCATGGGCGGTCGGCGCAGGTGCGCTCAGATTAGAACGCGTTCTAGTCTACCGTAGGAGCGGGGTGGTGCAAGTAGAAAGGGGAGCGGGCGAGGTTGTGCAGAACTGCAATCGTTGGACGCGCTTGGCCATCGCCCTGCCATCACCCCGGTGGTGCATCTCCCGTTGCAGCGCGCCGCGCGACTGCGGTAGGGCAGCGGCCCCTGCACACCGCCCGCAGCGAGCCTGACCATGACCGTCGCCACCACCACCTCCGTCCGGCCCAAGGGCACCCTCAAGCGCTGGGCCATTCACCGCGGCATCGAGAGCGCCGCCCGCATCGGGCGCCTCCTCGGAAGCGGCCGCCGCCACCTGGCCCGCTGCGAGGTCACCCGCGACATCTCCTACGGCCCGCTCGCTGAGCAGCGGCTCGATGTCTACCGCCCCGCCGACAGGAAGGGCCTGCTCCCTGTGCTCCTCTATGTGCATGGCGGCGGCTTCTCCTTCTGCTCCAAGGAGACCCACTGGTCCTTCGCCAGCCGCTACGCGCTGATGGGCTTTGTGGTCTTCAACATCGACTACCGTTTGGCGCCGACCCACAAGTTCCCGGCGGCCTTCGACGACGCCGCCCGCGCACTCGCCTGGGTGCGGGAGCAGGCGCCGAAGTATGGCGGCGACCCGAGCCGCATCGTCATCGCGGGCGAGTCTGCCGGAGGCAACCTCACCACCTCGCTGGTGGCCGCCTCCTGTTACCGGCTGAGCCTCCCGAGCGCCGCCGCCCTCTTCGACAGCGCCCCTCCGATTCTCGCTGCGCTGCCGGCCTGTGGCGTGCTGCAGGTGACCGACATGGCCCGCTTCAAGCGGCGCAAGGAGAGCCTGCCCGACTGGCTCGCCGCGCAGCTCGAGACCATGGAGCACTCCTACCTCGGCCGCGCTGACCACGGCGCCGAGGCGCTCTTCCTGGCCGACCCGCTCCGGCTCATCGAGGAGCAGAAGCCGGCCCGCCCGCTTCCGCCGCTCTTTGTCTTTGTCGGGACGCGCGACTTCCTGCTCGACGACAGCCGACGGCTGCACGCCGCGGTACAGGCGCACGGAAGCCCGTCGGAGCTCCATATCTACCCCGACGAGATCCATGCCTTTCATGCGCTGCCGTGGCGCCCCGCAACCCGCTCCTGCTGGGCCGAGAAGCGCCGCTTCCTGAGCGAGCTGGGGCTCGTCTCGTAGAGCCGGTTCTTCGGGCCGCTTCTTAGAGCCGCTCGATGATGGTGACGTTGGCCTGACCGCCGCCTTCGCACATGGTCTGCAGGCCGTAGCGCTTGCCCGTGCGCTCGAGCTCATGGAGCATCGTCGTCATGAGGCGGGCGCCGGTGGCGCCAAGCGGGTGGCCGAGCGAGATGGCGCCGCCGTTCACGTTGGTCTTGGCGTGGTCGTAACCGATGTCCTTCAGCCAGGCGAGGACGACGGGCGCGAAGGCCTCGTTGATCTCGACCAGGTCGATGTCGTTCATCGTCATGCCGGCCTTGGCCAGCGCGTAGCGGGTCGCCCGGATGGGGGCGGTGAGCATGAGGATGGGGTCGTCGCCGCGCACGCTCATGTGGTGGATGCGGGCGCGGGGCTTGAGGTTGTGCTCCTTCACCGCCTTCTCGGAGGCGATGAGCAGCGCCGCGGCACCATCGGAGATCTGGCTCGCCATGGCGGCCGTCAGACGGCCCTCGGGCATGAGCGTCTTGAGCGAGGCCATCTTCTCGAGCGACGAGTCGCGGCGGGCGCCCTCGTCGTTCTCGATGCCGGCGATGGGGGCAATCTCACGCTTGAAGTAGCCGGCATCCATGGCCGCGATGGCGCGCTGGTGGCTGGCGAGCGCAAAGTGCTCCATGTCTTCGCGGCTGATCTCCCAGCGCTTGGCGATCTGCTCGGCGCCGTAGAACTGGTTGACTGGGGTCTCGCCGTAGCGGGCCTTCCAGCCCTCGGAGCCCGAGAAGGGATTGGGGTGGCCCATGTCCTTGGCGATGACCCACGAGGTGCCGATGGGAATCATGCTCATGTTCTGCACGCCGCCCGCGACCACGAGGTCCTGGGTGCCGCTCATGACGCCCTGGGCGGCGAAGTGGATGGCCTGCTGCGACGAGCCGCACTGGCGGTCGACCGTCGTGCCGGGGACCTCGTCTGGGAGACCGGCCGCGAGCCAGCAGGTGCGGGCGATGTCGCCGGCGTTGGGGCCGACCGTGTCGAGGCAGCCGAAGACCACATCCTCGACCGCCATCGGGTCGACGCCCGTGCGCTTTATGAGCTCCTTGATG
>JBIIFW010000407.1:0-2791 GCA_044236985.1 Bradymonadia bacterium
TGCGGTTCCTGCGCCTGTTGCGGCTCCAGCGCCTGTTGCGGCTCCCGCACCTGTTGCGGCTCCCGCGCCTGTTGCGGCTCCCGCCGCCTCCAACGAATCGGCCTGGCTCGACGCCACCGACGCCGCCGACGCTGCGGCTGCCTCCAACGACTGGCTCGTGGCTGCGGCCCGCTTCGAGGAGGCCTCCAAGCTCGCCCCCGACTCCGTCGAAAGCCACTACAAGCTGGCTGTCTCCCGCGCGATCGCCGGCGACATGGTTGGCGCCCGCAACGCGCTCGTCCGGGTCAAGGAGCTCGCGCCAACCTTTCCGGCCATCGACGACCTCATCGCCCGGGTCGAACCTCGCGCGCAGGCCTACCTCGCGAAGTCGGTCGATGTTGCCGCTGCCCAGGGCAGCCCGGAGGAGCGCGCCGCGGAGGCCACCTCGCTCGCGGCAGAGCGGTCGTGGCTCATGAGCCTTCGGTCGCTCCAGGGGCTCCCCGCGCAGGCCGCCGTCGCCGCCCGTCGCGACCTCGCCGCGCTCGAGGGCAAAGTCGCCGACGCTGCTCGTCTGGCCCTCGTTGCCATTGCGCAGTCGCCCTCCGACCTGCCGCTCTATGCCCGGGCGGCCGACGCCCTCCGCGTGGCGGGCGAGATCGAGCGGGCGCGCTACTACCGACAGATTTTCGTCGACCTTGGCGGCGACCCGACGCTGGTTGCCCCGGTGACCGGCGCGCTCAACCGCCTGCCGTCGGAAGAGCGTTAGACCCAAGCGTGAGCAGTCCATGAGCGGCAAACAGCCCCCGAAGTCGACCGACGAAACCCCCGATGATGCGACACGCCTGCGCGAGCGGCTCGAGTCGCTCTTCCCCGAGGGTCTCCGCCGGCGCGTGACTTCGACAGGGGAGGTGGGCGCGGCCATCGGCGGCGAGGTGCTCCGAAGCGTCGTGGGCGACCTCAAGCTTCCTCGCGAAGCTGTCCACTACATGCTCGCACAGGCCGACGCGACCAAGCGCGAGGTGGTCCGGGTGGCCGCCAACGAGTTCCGCGACTTCCTCGAGACCGCCAACCTGGGCGATGAGGTCGCCAAGGTGCTGACCAAGCTCTCCTTCGAGATCCGCACCGAGATCCGTTTTGTGCCCAACGATGCGGCCTTCAAGCCGGCCGTTACCTCGCGGGTTCGGGTTGTCGACACGGCCGAGGCCGAGCCGGCGAAGCCGGGCGAGTCGGTGGCGTCGAGCGTGCTGGAGGAGGTCATCCGGGGCGCCGCGCAGGAGTTCGCCGACAGGGTGCTGGGACGCCGCGGGAGAGGCGAAGAGGCTGCCGCTGCGGCGCCTGCCTCGCCGCCGCCGGTTTCCGCTGCCTCAAATCCCGATGCCATCGAGCCGCCAAAAACGCGAACGCGCCGCAAGCGTACGGGCGGCGCGACCGGGTAGGGCAGTCGGAGGCGTTACTTCCGCGCCACCGTCACACGCTCGATGATGACATCCTGCAGCGGGCGGTTGCCGGGTGCGGCGGGCACGCGGGCAATCTGCTTGACGATGTCGGTCTCGTCGCAGGCGCCGAAGACGGAATGGCGGTTGTCGAGATGGGCCGTGGCCCGGTCGGTGATGAAGAACTGGCTGCCGTTGGTGCCGGGGCCGGCGTTGGCCATGGAGAGGGTGCCGGCCTTGTCGTGGCGGAGCGTGGGCTCGAACTCGTCGGCGAACTGGTAGCCAGGGCCGCCCATGCCGACGCCCTGCGGGTCGCCGCCCTGAATCATGAAGTCGGGGATGACGCGGTGGAAAATCAGGCCGTCGTAGAAGTTGCCCCGCTCCGGCAGACCGGTCTTGTAGTTCACGTAGGTCTTCTTGCCCGTCGCAAGACCAACAAAGTTGGCAACCGTGTTGGGCACCTTCTTGTCGAAGAGCTCGCACTGGATCTTGCCGTGGGTGGTCGCGAGCGTCGCGATGAGCTTCCCATCGCCGGGGAAGGCGGCGAGGATCTCGGCGGTTGACTCGCTGCCGAGCGCGGGCACCGAGCCGGGCACAGCCTTGGGGAGATCGGCGACGGGCGCGGGAGCAGGCGTGGGCGGTGCCTCGGCGGGCGCGGCGGCAGCGGGAGCCTCTGTCGGCGTTGGCGCGGGCGCGCTCGTCTGCTTGGAGCAGGCGGCGACGAAGAGCAGCGGAGCGAGAGCGGCGAACATCTTCACGGTCATGAGCGAACCTCAGTCAAAGGGGACTATTCGATGGCGTTGCAGACGATTTCGATGGAGTCGAGGAACTGGCCCTGGCCGCCGCGGAAGCCCGTGACGACGAAACCGGGCGGGCACTGGCGCTGGTAAGAGTTTCCGCCGGCACCGCCGACCCGCTCGAGCACCTGCTGCTGCCCGCCGAGCTTGATGGAACTCTTGTCGCGGAGCGCTTCGCGGAGCTCAGAGACCCGCTTGTTGAGCTCTTTGCTCTGGTCGATCTCCTCGGCCGTCTTACCGCCAAGCGTGGCACAGTTGTCTGCCGTTGCGGCGCGGGTTGCGACGAGGGCGCGGTCGGCGACATCGGCAAAGCTCTTGCCGCGGAAGATGGGGCCAGAGGGCGAGTCGTCGCGCGTGTCTGCAGCAAGCACCGCAAAGGGGATGCGCTCACCGGGCTCTTCCTCGAGCGTCGCGCTCAGAAAGAGCTGCCTGCCGTCGAGGTTGGCGCCAATGGGCGTAACCCGCCCGAGCGCTACATCGTAGCGGCCCTCCACGATTGTGACGAAGAGCGTCTCGGCCCAGATCTCTTTGGGAGCGGCCATGTCAGGGAAGAGCTTGAAGGTGACCCTGAAGATGCCCGAG